>JAFAZB010000243.1 GCA_019240015.1 Solirubrobacterales bacterium | reverse complement strand
GGTGTTCACGTATGGGCCACTGGGGTTCCTGAGCGTCAACCCGCTGTGGTTCTTTCATCTGGGCGAGCTGTCGTTCGCGTACCTGGTCGTGGTCCGGGTCGGGCTCGCGGCGGCGCTGCTCGCCGGAGCGCGGCGGACTTTCGGCGGGCTGGCCGCGTTCGTGCTCGCCGCGCTGGTCGCCGCCGTCGACGAGCAGCTGCCCGAGCTGACGATCGCATTGATCGTCACGGTGCTGCTGGCCACCAGCCCGGTCCGGCGTCGGCGCAGCCTGATCGTGCTCGGTGCGCTCGGGGCCTTCGCGGCGCTGGAGGTGCTGAACAAGGTCTCCTACGGCGTGGGGATCGGGGCGATGGCCGCGGTGCTCGCGTTGACGCTGCCCGGGCGCCGGCGCGATTACCTGGTCGCCGCGGCGGCGGGATTCGTGGTGGCGTTTGCGTTGCTGTGGGCGGCGCTCGGACAGGACTTCGCCGCGCTCCCGGACTTCATCCGGAACTCGGCCCAGATCGTGGGCGGCTACGCGGCGGCGATGAGCAGCGACGTCGCGCCCGGGTACGGGTGGCAGTACACGGCGGCGTTCTTCGCCTTGGCACTCGGGGTGTGGGGGGCCTGGCACTGCACCGCGGGGGGAGGACGGCGTCAGCGCCTGGGGGTGGTGCTGTTGTGGGTCGCGTTCTGGTTCTTCGCGTTCAAGGAGAGCTTCGTCCGCTGGGACCTCCCTCATTCCACCGTCTTCTTCGGTGCCGTGCTCGGGGGTTTCCTCGCGTTTGGCTGGCGCCGTCCCCAGCGCCTGGCGGCGCTGCTGGGGACCGCGGCGTTGATGCTGATCGCACTCGTCACCCAGGGCCAGTCGCTGACCGGAGACCTCGACCCGACCCGCAACCTCAGCTCGGCCTTCGACCAGCTGCGCGCGGTCGTGAGCCCATCGCGCCGGGGTGCGCTGGCGGCGGCGGGGAGGGCGCTGATCAAGAGCACCGAGCCGATCGACGCCACCTCGCTGTCACTGGTGGCCGGCCACACGGTGAGCGTGTATCCGCAGGAGATCGCGTTGATCTGGGCCTACGGGCTGCGGTGGCGCCCGATCCCCGTGCTCCAGTCCTACGTCGCCTACACGAGTGCGCTCGACCACCTCGACGCGAGCTTCCTGAACTCCAGCGCGGCCCCGCAGCGAATCCTGATGCAGCCGCCGATCGACATCGACTTCCGGGTGCCGTCGTTCGACCAGCCGCTCACCAGCCGCACGATCCTGTGCCGCTACCGGGTGCTGCACGCGACCACCACGAACGCGGTGCTCGCCGACGGGAGCAATCGCTGCTCGACCGCCGCGCCGCTGGAGACGGTGCGAGCCGACTGGGGTCAGGCCGTCGCGGTTCCGCCTCCACCCACCGGCCACTCGCTGGTCTCGGTGCGGGTCGAGGGGCTGGGCGTCGGCGGGTTCGAGCGGCTGAAGGCCCTGTTCTGGAAGCCCGCGATGCGGCTCGTGAGCCTGAACGGCAAGACTCCCAACCGGCTGGTGGGCGCGACCGCCGGCGACGGGCTGCCGCTCCGCGCCTCACCGGGGGTCGACCTGCCCGCCCCGTTCGGGATCGTTCCGGGGGCGACCACGATCGCGGTCGCCAAGGGCGGTTTGATGCCGCACGGGGGGCATCAGCTCACCTACCGGTTCTTCTGGCAGTCGGTGGGGTCGTAGGGCGGGCCCGGTTTGGGTGATCGCGCACGATCTGCTCTCATACCACGCCCTCGCGCCCATGAACTACCAGCGCCTGTACGAGTATCGCTTCGGCGGGGTGAGTCAGACGGCCAGGGTGGGCGTCTGGCGTGAGATCGCCCGCTGCGTCCACGACCAGCTGGGCAGGCCTCAGCGCGTGCTCGATCCCGCGGCCGGGCGCGGGGAGTTCATCAACGCGGTCCCGGCCGCGGAGCGCTGGGCGATCGACCAGGTGGCGTATGCCGAGGGCACCTATGACCAGGGCGTGCGGGCGATCGTCGCCGATGTGTTCGAGGCCGAGCTTCCCGCCGAGCATTTCGACGGCGTGTTCGTGTCGAACTTCCTCGAGCACCTGACCACGCAGGAGGCGGTCGCGTCGTTCCTGGCGCGGATGCACGAGGCGATGGCCGGCGGTGGACGGATCGCGGTGATGGGCCCCAACTTCCGTTACTGCGCCAAGGAGTACTTCGACATGGCGGACCACACGCTGATCTTCACCCACCGGGCGATCGCCGAGCATCTGTACGCCGCCGGATTCGAGCCCGAGCGGGTGGAGCCGCGGTTCCTGCCGTACTCGTTCACGGGTCGGCTGCCTCCCTCGCCCGCGCTGACCCGCCGCTACCTGCGCACGCCGCTCGCCTGGAAGCTGCTCGGCAAGCAGTTCCTGGTGATCGGGCGCCGCTAGCGCGCGCTCGGCGTCAGCCGCTCACAGGGCGTGCTGGACCGCGGTCTCGTGCTCGTGGATCCACCGATGCACGTCGGCGAGGATCTCCCGCGGTCCGCGCTGCGGCCGCCAGTCGGTCAGCGCCGCCAGCCGGGAGCAGTCGGAGATGTAGAGCGGCACGTCGCCGGGCCGCGTCTGGACAGCGCCGCTGAGCTCGACCCGGTTGCCGGTGATCTCGGCGCACAGCGCGGTCGCCTCGCGCAGCGAGAGGCTGCAGCCGCGGCCGCCGCCGACGTTGACCGTCTCTCCGTCCCAGCGTCGGGGATCTCCGAGCTGCCGGTCGATCAGCTCGATCAGGTCCTCCACGTGCAGCAGATCGCGCACCTGCTTGCCGTGGCCGCCAAACCCGATGTACGCCAGGGGCCGCTTGAAGTGATGGGCGAGCATCCAGTAGGTGAACACCCCCTGATCGACCTTTCCCATCTGCCAGGGCCCGGCGATCACACCACACCGGTCGACGACCGCGCGCAGGCCGTAGGCGGCGCGATACTCCTCGATCAGCATCTCTGCGGCCAGCTTCGTCGAGCCGTAGATCGTCCGGGGCCCCGCGAGCGGGAAGCTCTCCGCGATCCCGTCCTCCGACGCACCGGCGTACGGCTGTTGGCGCTCCAGCTCCAGCCGCGTCTGTGACTCTGCCAGTGCCAGACCGCGCAGCGCCGGCACGGGGTAAACCCGGCTGGTCGACAGGAACAGCAGAAACGCGGAGCGCCGGCGCGCGAGCTCCAGGCAGTGATAGGCGCCGAACAGATTCGTCCGGATCACGTAGTCGGGGTCGCCGTCGATGCCGGCCAGCGCTGAGGGCTCGGCCGAGCACTCGACCAGCGCATCCAGCTCTTCGACCCCGAGCAGGTCCTCGAGCTGGCGGACGTCGCCGTGCGCGAACCGCACGCCCCCGGCTCGCAAGCGCTCCAGGTTGAGCTCGGCGCCGCGGCGACGGAGGTTGTCCAGCGCGGTGACTTCCCAATCCGGGTGGCGCGTGGCGAGGCCGAGCGCGCAGTTGGCGCCGACGAATCCGGCGCCGCCGGTCACGAGCACGCGCATCGCCGCACTGTAGTGCCGGGCGAGGGCGAGGCGGATCCGCGCCTAAGAAGTGCGGCGGTTCCGGAGCGCGGCGAGCCGTAAGGCGATTCGAACCGCGCGCCTGTCGTGGAGCTCGATCAGCTTCCGCGCGGCGTGATCCCGCTCGGCGCGCGCGTGGTGCTCCTGCTCGTGCAGCCTGTCCCGGTCCGCGCGCACGCGCTCGAGCTCGACGCTTATCTCTTCGAGGCGCTGAGCACGCGAGAACTGAGCCTCGATCCAATCCGTGAGCGCGCCACCCATGCCGGCGAGCGCCGCACGGTCGGGCGCGGCGGGAGGCACGGAAGATATGAAGCTCCGCACGCGATCGACATAGGCCAGCCAATCGACTTCCGAAGCCGCGGTGCCGGCGGCGCGGGTCGAGAGCTCGCGCCACCGGTCCTCGTTCGCGAGCAGCGCGTGGACGGCGGGAGCCAGGTCGCTGACGTCGTCGACTACGACGGCGCCGGCGTCCTCGTGCAGTCCGACGGCGAACCGGTTGGTAGACAGAGCGACTGGAACGCAGCCTACGCTGCGAGCCTCCCAGGGAATCGTCGCGTGGCCTTCGATCCGAGAGGGCCATAGCAGCACGCGGGCCTGCGTCAGTCGCGCGATGACCTCCTCGTTTGAGGATTCCCCGACCAGATCCACGGTCAGCCCCCGAAGGTGCGGGACGACCTCTGCGACGAGCGGCGCCCACCGATTCGAAGTCAGCGCCGCGACGTCGACGGACCGCTCGATACCTGGCTGCGGAGTCGGCGGATCGGGCCGTCCAGTGCCTACGAACGCGCACGGCACTCCCGCGGCTTGCGCCGCGGTCGCGATCCCTGGCGAGTGCGTGAGCAGAGAGATGCCGAGCCCGTGCGGTGCCTGGAAATGAGCAGGTTTGGCGACCGCGTCGAGGTCCACGCTGAGCGGATCGGGGCGAGTCCATCCGGGGGCGACCCAAGGCCATCCGAATAATCCCGGCGGCGCCAGCACGAAGATCGCGATGCGCGCCGGCGACATCAACAGGCGCGCGTACTCGAGCGGGTCCGCCCAGCCCTCGGGCACAACGACGAGGTCGTTCGGTTCTGGCAGCCGAGCGGACAGGCCTACGCGGGGGGCCGCCCCCACTCCATCGGCCAGCCGTTCAAAGGCTGCGCGCTCCAGCCACCCCCTGAGCTCGACTTCGAGGCCAATCGAGGCCGCGGCGAACGCAAACTCGTACATGTTGTGCTCTCCGCCAGGCAAGAAGGGACGTTGCACGAACCGGGACTCGGCGAGCAGGCCATGTGCTCGCTCGCCCACCAGATCGACGACGACTCGCATCCGCGCATTATCCGAGCGCAGCCGGCGTGGCAGATCGCCGACGGGATGTCTACGCTGGCGCAAGTGGCGCTCGAAACCGAAGTCAGGCGGGTCCCCGCGCCTGCGAGCTCGGCGCATTTCGCCGATCCGCGACGTGCCGCATCCCCTGAGGGAGCCGAGGTTGCAGATGCTCTGGCCGCCAAGCTTGGATGCGGCAAATGCGTCCTGATCGGCTGCCTTCGGGCCTCCATCCTACGTGCGCTCCGGCCCTCGATCGAGGTCGTAGGAATCGATCGCAAGCGCCTCGTCGCCGAGGCGCGCGAGCTTCAGCCGCAGGGCAGGTGGCTGACGCTGCCGGACGAGGGCGACCAGTTCCCGATCGAGAGTCACACGAGCCTCGGCGGCTCCCTGTTGGTCGTCGATGCGCGACTCCTGCTCGCGGATGGCGCGTTCACGGCTCGTCTGCGAGCGCTGATGACGGAAGTTTTGGCAGCCGTCGTGATCGATCCAGACGGTGGGCTCGGAATGGAGTCGCTCGGTTCGCTCCTGCGAGCAGCCGAACGGGGCGGGCTCAAGGTCGAGCACCGCTCGCTCGTGCGCTCGCCCGAGCCTCGGTGGAATCGTCGCGACAGTCCACTGGTCGTGCTCGGCGGCCGCGATCCACGTGTCAGCTCGCTGCTCGCAACCGGAACGCGTGGACTGGCTCTGGATCCGTACGTCGATGTCGAGGCGCAGCTCGCTCGCCCGGCGCGTGTGTGCGTGGCTTCGTACGAGGTCACCGGCCCGACTCGCAATGCTGGTATCGGCACCGCCAATACGTCGCTGGCGCTCGCGCTGGCGCGCGCTGGTCACGATGTGACGCTGCTGTTCACGGGCGCGTCGGGTTCCGATAGTCCCGCGGACGCCCACAGCTGGGAGCGCCACTACGCCCGCCACAAAGTGCGCTTCGAGACGCTTGGCAGGACGCGCTCGTTCGTAAGGTCACCTCATCCGAACGTCCGCACGGCTTACGAGCTGTATGCGTGGTTGCGCGAGCGCGACGGCGACGGCTGCTTCGACATCGTGCACTTTCCTGATTGCCAGGGTCACGGCTATTACGCGGTGCTCGCGCGGCGGCAGGGAATCGCGTTCGCCGACACGCTGTTCGTCGCCGGGGTGCATTCCTCTACGCGCTGGTGCGCAGAGGCCAACGGTGAACTGCCGCGCTCGATCGACGCACTCGTCGACGAGCACCTCGAGCGGGTGAGCGTGGAACTTGCAGACGTAGTCGTCAGTCCGAGCGCCTACATGCTCGACTATTTGGCGGAACGGGGGTGGAGGCTTCCGGCGCGCCGCTTCGTCCAGCAGTACGTCCTGCCCCCGACGGCGCGGACGCGAGCAGGAGCTCCGCCGCGACGCGGTGCTCGCCGGATCGAAGAGGTCGTCTTTTTCGGGCGCCTCGAGGCCCGCAAGGGGGTCGTGACCTTTTGCGACGCGCTGGATCGGATCGCGACGCTGGGCGCCCCTGACGACATCCGGATCACTTTCCTGGGTCGCCCGGAGCACATCTACGGCGAGCCCTCAGTGGACTATCTGGCCCGCCGCGCAGCCCGCTGGCCCTGGTCCTACGAGTTGCTCGCAACGCTCGATCAGCAGCAGGCGATGGCTCATCTCCGACGCGGCGCTTGCCTGGCCGTGATGCCATCGACCGTGGATAACTCTCCGAATACGGTGAGCGAGGCGCTGAGCCTGCGCATTCCGATCGTCGCTTCCCGCAGCGGGGGGACGGGCGAGCTGATCGAGCCGCTGGACCTCGCTGATACGACCTTTCCGGGATTGGAGCCAGATCATGGGCTGCCACCTGTTCCGGCCGGGCAGGAGACGCCCGAGATGTCGGCTGGCGCCCTGGCCGACCGGATCCTCGCCGCGCTCCAAGCTCCACGTGTGCCGCGTTTCGCGATCGATCCCGACGCCAACGAGCACGTCCACGTGGGCTGGACTGTCGGCGCGGTCGCGGCGGGTGCTCGCAGGCACGCGAGCCCACGGGGAGCGAGCGATCCTGGGGCGCTGCCCGCCGTGACGGTGGGCGTCCTGCATCGCGACGATGGCGACGGGCTGATGGACGTACTCACCGCGCTGGCAGAAGATGGGGATCAACTGCTGGATGTGGTGGTCGTCGACGACGCAAGCACGAGCGAGGCTGGACGGCGCCAGCTAGCGTGGGCGGCAGAGTTCTGCCGTCCTCGCGATTGGACGGTGGTCGCTCGCGACCACCGACATGCGGGCGCCGCTCGCGAACAGATGATCGTCCACGGTCGTGGGGCGTTGTTCGTGTTCCTTCGGGCGAGCGAGACGCTGACGCCCGGCGCTTTGGCGCGCCTCCGTGACGTTGCCTCGCGAACCGGCGCAGACGTGCTGACATGGCCCACCGCAGACCCCAAGCGGCAGTACGGCGAGTCCACCCCCGCCTGGACGGCAGAGGCGCTCCCTGCCTCACCGAACACGCCGATCGTCGTACCGCTCGGAGGGCCAAGCCTCGTGGGCCTGATCTACCCGGCGCTCAGCTCCGGGCCCTACGCGATCAGCCGCGCCGGGCTGGAGCGAGTTGGCGGCTTCGCGAAGGACGCCCGCGACCTCGACGCCGACCAGGATCTGCTGAATCGGGCCCTGCTCGCGGGCTGTTCGCTGCACGTCATTCCGGAACCGCTGTCGGTTGCCCTGCGGGCCGACGCGTGGGCGAGCGTGCGCGGCGCTCGAACGATCGAGCTGGGTGACTATCCGCTCGATCGCGAGCAGGCCGTCCGGATCGCCCGCCCGTTCAGGGCGCTCGCCGGGCAACTCAGCGACCTCCCCGGTCTGCAGCTCACGTTCCACTCGAAGACAGCCACGGAGCGCCTGCAGGGCCTGCTCGCCTTCAAGGAGCTTGACAATACCCGCCACGCCCACGCTGAGTACATCAACTACCTCGAGAGTGAGCACCGGCGCCTGTCGGCGAGCATCCAGGAGCTGAAGGGATCACCAACTCGGCGTCTGCGCGCCCTGCTCCGGCGCCTCAAGCGCAAGCTTTTGGCATGAGCCCCGACCTGGACAGAGAGCGGATTCGGAGGCTGCTGCAAGAACATCGGTCGATGGATGCACTGAGGCTCGTTGACGAACACCTCCAGCAGGATCCCGACGAGCTCGAAATCCAGATGTTGCGCGCCGAGTGCCTGATCGCGATCGGCCGCTTTGAGACCGCGCTGGAGCTGGCTCGACAGATCCGTGCGCGGGCGCCGCAACAGGACTCAGCGGCCGAGCTCGTCCGGATGCTCGAGGAGAACCTCTCCAACCCTGCAAGCACCGACCGCGTCGCCACGTGGCGAAACTGGCAGAGCGAGGTTCCTCAGGAGCTCCTGCTGCGCATGCAACGTTCGGTCCACTCGTATACCTATCGTGGTGTTCAGCTGGTCAAGGACCCGTTCGACCTCGCGCTCTATCCGCTGCTGCTGTGGCGACTGCGGCCGGGAACGATCGTGGAGATCGGCTCCAAGGCGGGCGGCAGCGCGCTCTATTTCGGGGACCTGCTCACCAACTTCGAGATCTCCGGCGAGGTGCACTCGTACGACGTGTTCCCCGTCGAGGACGTGGAGCATCCGCTGGTGAGGTTTCATCGCGGTGACGGTCAGCATCTAGACGAGGTGATCGACGCCGAGACCCTCGCTGGGTGGGCCCGACCGCTGCTCGTCGTGGAGGATGCCGATCATTCCTATGAGACCAGCATCGCGGTGCTGCGCTTCTTCGACGCTCACCTCCAGCCAGGCGACTGGATCGTGATCGAGGACGGCAACCTGTCCGACCTCTACCCGGCGCTGTACCCGAACGGGACCAGCGGACCCCATCGAGCCCTGCGCGAGTTCCTGTCTGGCACCGACGGGCGCTACCGGATCGCGGCGGAGCTGTGCGATTTCTTCGCTTACAACGCGACCTCGAACAGCAACGGCTTCCTCGAACGGATCGATTAGCACCGCGTCTGACAGTCCGCTCGCGCCGCGACCCTGGCGTGAGGTTGAGCCCTCTGCCGAGGTCCTCGGCGTGCCGACGATGCTGTCCTCGCAAGAGCTGGGCCTGCTGTATTGGCTAGGTCGCGAGTACTGGTCGGGTGGCGGAGCGATCGTCGATGCGGGCTGCTTCTTGGGGGGGTCTACGATCGCACTCGCCAGCGGCGTCCGCGAGGCGGGCCGCAACGCGGATGGTTCCTCGCCGATCACGGTCTATGACCGCTTTCTGGTCGAGGACTACTCACTTGCGTCGGGATTCTTCGAGGACGCTCCCGAGCTGGGCGTCGACGACGATTTCCTTGCGCTATTCGAGCGCAACGTCGCTGGCGTCCGGGATCTGCTCGATGTGCGGCCCGGGGACATTCTCCAGCAGCGATGGGACGGGGGGCCGATCGAGATTCTGTTTCTCGACCTGCTGAAGACATGGTCGATCAATGACTATGTCGTCCGGGAGTTCTGGCCGCAGCTCATTCCCGGACGGGCGATGATCGTGCAGCAGGACTACCAGTACGGCGGCTATCCGTGGCTCGCGATCACGATGGAGCTCCTGCACGAGTACTTCGAGCGGTTGGACGAGATGCCCTGGGGTACGGTCGTGTTCCGCCTTCGTGCACCGTTGCCCGACTTGCACGGGATGAGTCTGTCGCGGGATCTCCCCATGCGGGACAAGCTCGAGTTGATGGACCGCGCGGTCAACCGGGAAACGCAGCCGGCCGGCCGGGCGATGCTACGGCTCTCGCGGGCGCTCTTGGTTTGGTACCTCGGTCGCTGGCGGGCCGGCGAAGCAGAAGTCCAGGCGGTGATGCGCGAGCACGGTGATGACCCCTCGGTGATGCTGGCCTGCAGGAGGTTTCTGTCCTCGCCGATGGCGCCGAGCGAGAACGAGCGCGAGCGACTGCATCACGACCCCTGCGCGCGCGCACTCACCTCGCTCGTCGTCTGAGCGACTCTCACCCTTCCCGCACCGCGATCACGCGGTGCGCAGATGCCAGCGTTGCAACGCGCCGAGGGTTATCCGCACGGATCTGGCTCATCACCCACCGATAGGCGATCGCACGCATCGCGACCCCGCGCCAGCCGCGCACCGGTTCGAGCCATTCGTGGAAGATCCACGCCAGCGTCGTGTAAACCGAGTGCACGCCGTGTGCCTCCAAGACGCGAAAGCCGTGACGCTCGCACAGCAGCTTGATGCCGTCGATCGTGTAGCGCTGGTAATCCGTCGGGTCGCGATGTTCGGGTTGCATGAAGGGGATTGTCAGGTAGAGAATCCCTCCGGGCACGATCACACGCCTGAACTCATCCATGACCTCCTCGGGGTTGGCGACGTGCTCGAGCACGGCGTTGCAGATGATCGTGTCGAAGAAGGCGTCAGCCGTGGGGATCTCGTGGAGGGGGGAGACGAAGTCGATGTTCTCGCCGAGCTCGGCGATGTCCTGGTTGTAAAGGCGCCCCTCGACGAGCGCAGCGAGGTCTCGTGTCCCAGCGCCGGCGTTTAGCACGTTGCCCTTGAACAGATGCTTGTAGGGACCGAGCTCGGCCTCGATCGAGGGGAAGATCTGGGCGATCGAGATCGGCGGGGCGATGCGCCTTCCCAGGTGCCGGCGTGCAGCCCGGATTGGTTGCGCAAGCGTCATCATGGATGCCCCGGATCGTCGACGCGCGCAGCGCGGCGCCCACGTTCGAGGTGCCACAGCGACCAAAGGCAGATCGCCGCGCTCGCAGCCATCGGCCCGGCGATCGGGACCTGGTATCGGCCCAGGTAATAGACGCCAAAGGTGGGAAAGACAAGCATCGCGAGTCCCCCAACCCCGAACAGGAGCACTCCCACGCGCGCGCGGCGCGGCCCGATGAACAGCCCGAGCAAGGTCAGCAGGCTGGTCAATGTGAGGAGGGTGGCACCGAACCGGAACGGGTTCTCGTAGGAATGGAGAAAGTCGATCCCGCTCCGTGACACATGTACGGTGAATCGGTTGTAGAACTGCTCCATGCCGCGCTCGGTCTTAGCGACGATCGCCGGGTCGTGCTTGATCGCGTAGATCCAGTCGACCTGGCAGTCAATGGCGCAGCCGCCCCCATAGATGTAGGGATGGAGGCTGGGTACGAAATAGCCTTCGACCTCGTGAAAGGTGGACTTCAAGTACACGCCGGGCTCGTGCAGGATTACGGCTAAGGCGAATGCCTCGAGGGTAGAGTCGTGATTGCCAAGCGGCCCGAATAGTCGCAGAGCGGGTGACCCGGGGTCGTACAGGTACCAGTCGCTTCCTGGTCGCTGTGGCGCTGGGCGTGGATCGCAGAGGCCAGCGGTGCCCTTGGGGGGCGTAAAGACATGGCAGTTGGCGATCAGCGCGGTGCGCGAGTAGAGGTGCCAACCCGTCGCCGGTGACACCTCGAACCGTCCGTTAGACGCGAGACTGCCAGCCGCGTATGCCAGCAGCAGGACCCCGCTGACGGCGACCACGAGCGCGGGCACGCGGAGTCGCGCCCGCCACGGCTGGGGTGCTGAGCACCACAGCGAGAGCGCCATTACCGGGATGAAGAACAGCCCCGCGGTGCGAAGCAACGCGGCGGCGACGGCGAGGATCGCCGAGGCCGCGGGCCATTTCCAGAGCGGGGACGGCTGATCGACCGCGCGCACCGAGGCGTACAGCGCGCCCGCCAGCGCCACCACGAACGGACCCTCGGCCATGATCGTGTGCTCGAGAAATATCTCGTCGGAGTTGAGCAGTACGGCCGCGGCCGGAACGAGCGCGGGCCACGGCGATCCGATCAGGCGGCGGACGGCCCAGAACAGCAACAGCGCAGCCAGGAGCCCGAGCAGATGCTGGAGCAGGACCGGCACCGCGACCGATCGGGTGACGAACCCGATGATTGCCAACAGCGTCGAGTAGCCGCCCGGATGCTGCGGGTCGTTCAGCGGGTTGGTGCCGGCATAGACGGCGTATGGCCACGAATCGGCGAGCGTGGTCCCGACGGGCCACCATGAGATGATCGCGACGAGTCGGAGTGCGAGGCCACCGACCACGAGCACGCCCAGCGCCGCATTGGCGGCCGCTGGTCGTGGCAGCCACCGCTTCACGGTGGCGAGTAGCCGGCGGCCATCAGCTGCACCGACGCGAGGGGTATCTACCCGAGCGGAGCTCGTGCTCGATGGGCGCACCGGCGGTGACCATCGTGCCCTCACGGCGCGCCCTCCCCGAGTGCCCTGCGCCGGCGACCGGATTCCCGTTGCCACAGCGACCACAGGCAGATCGCTGCACCTGCCGCCATCGGCCCGGCGATCGGGACCTGGTATCGGCCGAGGTAGTAGACCCCGAACGTCGAGAGCACCAGCATCGCCAATCCACCAACCCCGAACAGCAGCACTCCGATCCGCGCTCGGCGTGGGCCGATGAGCAGTCCAAGCAGCGTCAGGACGCTGGTTAGCGTGAGGAGGGTGCCGCCGAACCGGGCCGGATGCTCGTAGGAGTGCAGGAAGTTGATTCCGCTGCGTGATACGTGCACCGTGAACGGGTCATAGAACTCTTGCATCCCTTTTTCAGTCTGGGCCACTACATCAGGGGCGTAAGTGAGCGCATAAATCCAGTCAACCTGACAGTCGATCGGGCAGCCGCCGCCGTATACCGGCGCATGAAGGCTTGGGACGAAATAGCCCTCGACCTCGTGGAACGTCTCCTTCAGGTACACCCCGGGTTCGTGCAGGATCGTGGCCAATGCAAAGGCCCGCAGCGTCGAGTCATGGTTGCCGATCCGTCCGAACAGCCGCAGCGCGGGCGAGGCTGGGTTGTAGAGGTACCAATCGCTGCCCGGTCGCTGAGGCGCGGGTCGGGGATCGCATAGCCCGGCGGTTCCTTTGGGGGGCGTGAACACGTGGCAGTTGGCAATCGGTGCGACGCGAGCGTAGAGATGCCACCCGGTCGCGGGTGAGATCTCGAACCGTCCGTTGGAGGCGAGATTGGCGAATGCGTAAGCAAGCAGCAGGCATGCACTGACAACCAGTACGGTCGCCGACGGGAGCATTCGACCTCGCCGTGAATGCGCTGTTCCCACCAGCATGGCGAGCGCTAAGACAGGAATGAAAAACAGGCCCGCGGAGCGAAGTAGCCCAGCGATGACGGCCAGAACAGTTGCCGCCAAGGGCCACTTCCAGGCGGGCACCGGCTGATCGATCGCCCGCACCGAGGCATACAGTGCCGCGGAGATCGCAACAACGAACGGACCCTCGGCCAAGATCTGGTGCTCCAGGAACACCTCGTCGGAGTTGAGCAGCACGGCCGCCGCGGGCACTAGAGCGGGCCACGGCGAGCCGACCAGCCGTCGGACCGCCCCGAACAGCAGAAGTGCCGCCAGGATCCCGAGCAGATGCTGGAGGAGCACCGGCACGGCCACCTGGCGGGTCACGAAGCCTACGAGTGCGAGAAACGTGGAATAGCCGGCTGGATGCTGCGGATCCGCGAGCGGGTTGGTGCCCGCGTAGACGGAATATGGCCACGAATCGGCGTTCGTCGTGCCTACCGGCCACCACGAGAGAATCGCGACCAGCCTGAGCGCGATCCCGCCGAGCACCAATGCGACCAGCACCCATTCGGCGGTGCTACGCGTTGTCCGCAAGCGCGTGAGCCCGGTTCTGAGCCTGCGGCGAGTGAGGGACGCGAGGTCGGTGCGCGTGGGGGCGGCGGGCGCGTCGGCAGTCGGATTGGCCGGGCCTGGCGTCATTGCGCCCGGCGTGCGAGCACCATGTACTGCGCGCCAAGGGGCAGGTTCGTGAGCCGGGACTCGAGCTTTCGCAGCGCTCTGAGTGGTCGGGGGAAGTAGAACAGCGAGTCGGTGCTCAGTACCTCGAAGCCGACAGATGAAAGCATCCGCCGCGCCGCTGGAGGCGTGAGCGTGACGGCGTCGCGATCAAACTCGATCCTTCGCATGACCCATCGAGTGCCCGGATTCCAAGGGTTGTTCTCCCACAGCGCAAACAAACCCCGCGGGCGCAACGCAGCGAGCACACGACTGAGCGCGGCCGCCCGGTGCTCCGGCGCGATGTGGTGAAAGACGCCGTTGCAGTACGCGACGTCGGCCCACGCCTCCGGCGCCTCATCCGCGGGCAGAAAGTCTGACCGATCCGATCCGTGCTCGGCGCGAGCACGCCTGAGCAGTGAGCGCGAGACGTCGGTCCCTATCACCCGCTCAGCGCCAAGGATCTCGAGCAGCAGCGGTGTCGCTGAACCCGTCCCGCAGCCGAAATCGAGCACCCTTTCCCGGGGGGCGTCCAGCCCGGCCAAACGACGACCAAGCCACTCGATCCGTCCCCGCGCGAAGTACGCGCTGTCTTCTCCGGAGTACCGCAGACCCTTCTCGAGCGCCTGCTCGTAGTCCTCGGCATATGAGTCGAACTCGGACGCCGTGTTCGTGCTCACATGCGTCGCAACCCGAGGATGCTGAGGAAGAAACCAAACAAGATCGTCTGGAATCCGAGCGCGACGAGCAGCACGCCCGGTACCACCATGCGCATCGTGTGTGGATAGTCCAGGTGGCCGAAGTGCCGAAGCCTCCAGTCGTTGACCACGAGCACCAGCAGCACGATCCCGGCAATCATCACGACCCCCGCGATCGCCAGCACACGTTCGAGGCTCAGGATCGTCATCGCCCTGTCCAGTCGTGGATTACGGGGCAGGAGGCCCTCGGACGCCGCAAACTCACGTGTCATCACGGCAAACAGCACCGACTGGTAGCCACACATGATCGCGAGCGTCGAGAACAGCAGTGTGTGGGCGTCGAAGGTGACCCCGAGCGCGTGCACAGCGGGCAGGGCGAGCGCGTAGCCCACCGCCCCAGCCAGGCAGAGTGCCAGGCCGGGAACGAGAAACAGCCACCTTGGGCTGTACAGAAGCAGGAACCGCAGCGTGCGCCATCCATCCCTCATCGTCCGCAGGTGGGGCGTGTGAGCCGTCCGACCGTCTGGGTGGAGGGTGACTGGCACTTCGGCGATGCGCGCGCCGCAGATGCTCGATTTGACGATCATTTCGGTGGCGAACTCCATCCCGGTACAGCGCTGCCCGAGCCGCTCGTAGTGATCGCGCGTGAACGCTCGCATGCCGCAGTAGACGTCGTTGACCGGCGCCCGATACCACCAGCGGACGAGCTTCGAGAAGAGCGGATTGCCGATCAGGCGATGGGACGCCGGCATCGCGCCGGGGAGCACTCTGCCGCCGCCCGTCTCAAGCCTGCAGCCCTGGACGAGGTCGAAGCCTTGCCTCAGCTTCTCCACGAACAGCGGAGCTTGCCCGAAGTCGTAGCTGTCGTCGGCGTCGCCCATCAAGATGTAGCGGCCGCGGGCCGCTCGTATTCCCCCCATCAAGGCGCTCCCATACCCGCGCTGTGCAATTGGCACGACCCGCGCGCCCTCCCTGCGCGCGACGGCCTGCGAGCCGTCGGTGCTGCCGTTGTCCGCCACCAGGATCTCAGCGGCGATCCCGTGGGCCTCGAGCGCCGTGCGCGCCTTGCCGATGCAGGCGCCGATCGTCTCGGCCTCGTCCAGGCAGGGCATGACGACTGTCAACTCCGGCGCTTCGGCCTGCGCGGGCATTACTTGAGGAGCGGACGACTGCGTGGGGTGTGTGTGCTCGACTGCGCCGCCCATCAGCGCAGCGATTGTAGGCGACCCCCCTGCCGCCTCCGGCGGCCCTCGCGACCGCTAGCCTCACGCCGATGGCCAGACGCCGCTGTGCGCTGATCACCGGGATCACCGGCCAGGATGGCTCGTATCTCGCGGACCTGCTGCTGGAGCGGGGATACGAGGTGCACGGGATGGTCCGCCGCTCTTCCACCGAGCGCTTCGAGCGGATCGAGCACCTTCGCGACCGGGTCTCGCTCCACCAGGCCGACCTGCTCGATCATCGCTCGCTGGTGGATGCACTCCGCGCGGCGCAGCCGGACGAGATCTACAACCTGGCCGCGATGTCGTTCGTCGCGGTTTCCTGGATCCAGCCGACGTTGACGGCCGAATTCACAGGCGTAGGCGTCACCCGGATGCTCGAGGCGATGCGCGAGGTGTGCCCCGAGGCGCGCTTCTATCAGGCCTCCTCGAGCGAGATGTTCGGCCGGGTCCGTGAGGTCCCGCAAACCGAGCTGACGCCGCTGCACCCACGCTCGCCGTATGGGGTCGCGAAGGCCTACGGACACTTCATCACGGTCAACTACCGCGAGTCCTACGACCTGCACGCCACGAGCGGGATTCTCTTCAACCACGAAAGCCCCCGTCGCGGGCTCGAGTTCGTGACCCGCAAGATCACCTGGCACGCCGCGGCGATCAGACTCGGCTTGGCCAGCGAGCTGCACCTGGGCAACCTCGACGCCGAGCGCGACTGGGGCTACGCGCAGGACTACGTGGAGGCGATGTGGATGATGCTCCAGCGCGACGAGCCGGAGGATTACGTGATCGCGACCGGCGTTGCGCATTCGGTGCGTGAGTGCGTGGAGGTCGCCTTCGATCAGGCCGGGCTGGCGCTCGATCGTCACGTCGTGCTGGACGAATCGCTGCGACGCCCCGCCGAGGTGGATCATCTCGTCGGCGATGCCTCGAAGGCAAAGCGCCTGCTCGGCTGGGAGCCGAGGACCGGGTTCGAGGAGCTGATCCGCCTGATGGTCGACGCCGACTACGAGCTGCTGACCGCGGGCGCCCACGCACCCCCGCCGTCGATTGGCGTGTCGCGCCCCGGTCCCAGAACCACGCTGCGGCAGCGCTAGCCGTGGCCGCCGAGACCGAGGGCGGGCGCTGCGCGCTGATCACCGGTATCACGGGCCAGGACGGCTCGTTTCTCGCGGAGCTGCTGCTCGAGCAGGGGTACCGGGTCGCCGGGCTCGTCCGCCGCTCGTCGGCCGAGACGCTGGGGGCGGCGGAGCATCTCCGCGGCCAGCTCGAGCTGGTCCGGGGCGAGCTGTTGGACGGGGACAGCCTTCGGCGCGCCGTCGAGCGCTTGCGCCCGGACGAGCTCTACCACCTCGCCTCGCCATCGTTCGTGCCGGAGTCCTGGCAGCGACCCGCGCAGACGCTGGCCGCAATCGCGGGATCCACCGCCACGCTGCTCGAGGCCGTCCGCGACCGCAGCGACCACACCCGTGTGTTCGTCGCCTCCTCCGGCGCGATCTTCGGCGCCGGGGGCGAGAGCCCGCAGCGCGAGGACAGCCGCTGCCGGCCCCAGACGCCCTACGCGACCGCCAAGCTGGCGGCGCACCAGCTCGTCGGCCAGTTTCGTACCCGCCACGGGCTGTTCGCCGCCGCCGGGATTCTGTACAACCACGAGTCCGAGCGCCGGCCGGAATGGTTCGTCTCGCGCAAGATCACTCGCGCGGCGGCTGCGATCAAGGCGGGGGTCGCCGACGAGCTGGCACTCGGCGATCTGGAGGCCGTGCGCGACTGGTCGTTCGCCGGCGACATCGTGCACGGCGCCTGGCTGATGCTCCAGCAGCCGCGCGCCGAGGACTTCGTCTTGGCCAGCGGCACGAGCCATAAGGTCGCCGAGCTTGCGGAGATCGCGTTCGAGCGGGTGGGCCTGGACGCGCGCGATCACATTCGTGTCGACCCGAGCCTCGTGCGCTCCGCCGAGCCCACGCCGCTGATCGGCGATCCCAGTCGCGCCCGCGAGCGGCTCGGATGGTCACCGGCGCTCAGCTTCGAGCAGCTGATCAGGCGGATGGTCGACGCAGATCTGCGATCTCTGGCCGGAAGGCAGCTGGCCTAGCGATAGCGAGCCGCGCGACGGCCTCGTCAGGCATCCTTTAAAGGCGCATGCGCGCTCGCCTGGCCGTAACCCCCGCCCAATATCGCCGCGTCGCCTATCTGACGCTGGCGGCATTGACGTTGATCGTGCTCACCGGCGCGGCCGTGCGGCTGACCGGCTCGGGGCTGGGCTGTCCTGACTGGCCCAAGTGCTATGGACACGCGCTGCCGCCGCTCTCGACGCACGCGTTGATCGAGTTCGGCAACCGGGCGCTGTCGGGGCTGGTGGGCGTGACGACGGTGCTGGCCGCGGTGCTGGCGTTCACGCGCCGCCCCTACCGGCGGGAGCTCGCGGTGCTCGCGACGACGCTCCCGCTGGGAGTCCTGGCGCAGGCGATCCTCGGAGGGTTCACCGTCCGCGAGCACCTGGCGCCGGGCTTCGTGATGGCGCACTTCGCCCTCTCGATGATCGTGCTGGTGGCGGCGGTCGCGCTCGCCTGGCGCGCCGCATACGAGCCCGGCTCCCGGCCGCGCTCGGACGATCGGCTTTCGGTCTGGTCGGTGCGGGCGCTGACGCCGCTGGCCGCGCTGACGATCTTCGCCGGCACCGCGGCGACCGCGGCTGGACCCCACGCCGGCGGCTCGCCGGGGCAACGGATCCACCGGCTGCACTTCAAGGGCAACGACACCCTGACCTGGGTCGTGCACCGCCATGCCACGATCGCCGCGGTGTTCGGCGTCGCGGTGATCGCGGTGTGGCTGCTGCGCCGGCGCCGGGGCGCTACCCAGGATGCACTCGAACCGCTCACGGTGCTCGGCGTGCTGGTGGCGGCCCAGGGGCTGGTGGGCAGCGTCCAGTACGAGCTGGCGCTGCCCACCGACATGGTCTGGGTGCACGTCACGCTCGCGACCTTGACCTGGCTGTCTGTCCTGTGGGCCGTCGCCGCGGCCGGCCGCCTCGTCCCGCGCGCCGCGCCGCTGCCCGCCGCCGAGCCGCGTCCACGCGCCCGTGACCTGGAGCCGGTCGGAGGGGCGGGCTGAGTGCAGGAGCGATCCGCACCGCTGCCGATCCCGGTCGCCGGCCGCGGCGCCGATCCCTCGCTCAGCATCCTGGTGGTCGACGACGAGTCGGACCTGCGGGAGATGCTGACGCGCTCCTTCTCGCGCGAAGGCCACCGCGTGATGGCCGTCGCGGACGGGCGCTCGGCGATCGACCGCGCGAGCACCGACCACTACGACATCGTGTTGCTCGACGTCGCACTCGGCGCCGGACCCGATGGGTACGAGGTGTGCCGGACGCTGCGAGGGCGCCGGAACGTGGTGCCGATCATCATGCTGACCGCGCTCGACTCCGAGGCGGACGCGGTCCTGGGGCTGGAGGCCGGCGCCGACGACTACGTGACCAAGCCGTTCGGGCTGGCCGAGCTTCGCAGCAGGATCCGGGCGGTCCTGAGACGAGCGGGCACCCGGGCGATGGGCGACGAGTTGCTGGTGGTCGGTCCGATCACGCTTGACCGCGCGCAACGCGAGGTGACGATCGAGGGCGAGCCGGTGAAGCTGACGTTCTCGGAGTTCGAGCTGCTCGACGCGTTGATGACCGATCCCGGGCGGCTGCTCAACCGCCAGGAGCTGCTGCGCGCGATCTGGGGCGACAGCGCCTACCGGGACCCGCGGGCGATCGACGTGCACATCCGCCACCTGCGCGAAAAGCTCGAGCCCGAGCCGGAGAAGCCGCGCTACATCCTCACCGTGCGTGGGGCGGGGTACCGGCTGCGAGGACCGTAGCGATGCCGGCGGGAGCTCGATAGCCGTGCCGACCCGTCCGCTGGGACTGCGCGGGAGGATCGTCGGCGCGGTGCTCGTGACGACGGTTGCCACCTTGCTGGTGGCGGCGCTGGCGTTGCTGGGGCCGCTCCAGCGAGAGCTTCGAAGCGCCGAGCTCAAGACCTTGGGCTCGCAGGTGCACAGCGCGCTCGGCTCGTTCAGGTTCCTCTCGCAGGGGGACCTGGACATCGCCAACGCGCTCGGCAAGCAGACGCCGGGGCGGGTGCAGCGCGCCGTGACCGAGTTGCGCAACCGGACCGGCGGCGAGGTGAGCCTGCTGGCATACCCGCTGGTGTTGATCGCCACCAGCGACACGGTCAGCGCCAAGGTCGACAGCTTCAGCGACGCGACGGCCGCGTTCGAGAGCGGCAAGGCGATCGGGAGCTTTGGCACCAGCGACGGGCAGGCGGTGGCGAGGTTGGCCACGCCGATCGCGATCGGCGGCGGGCACCCCTCGGCGGTGGGCCGCGACTCGCTGCGCACCTACGTGCTGGCGATCCGCAAGCCGATCCCCGAGGTGGCCGGCGCGGTGCACGTCGTCCGCACCGCCTTCATCACCGCGGCGCTGGCGGGGATCGCGCTGACCCTGGTGCTGGGGATTCCGCTCGCCGCGACGCTCGTTCGCCGCCTGCGGAGGCTGCGACAGGCCGCCGTGCGCCTCGCGGATGGCGGCCCCGGGCTCGGCGTGCCGATCGATCGTGCTCGAGACGAGGTGGGCGACCTGGCGCGGACGCTGGCCACCATGCAGCGGCGCCTTCAGCACCAGGAAGAGGCACGCAGGGCGTTCGTGGCGACCGCTTCGCACGAGCTCCGCACGCCTCTGACCTCGCTCGACGGGATGCTCGAGCTGCTCGACGACGACCTCCGTGGGTCTGATCCCGACCTGGAGGATGCCCGGTCGCTGCTCGAGCGGGCCCGGGCCCAGTCGCGGCGCCTGGGGCGGCTGGCGGCCGACCTGCTGGATCTCTCGAGGCTCGACGCGGAGGTCAAGCTGCGCTCCGAGCCGGTCGAGCTGGGCGAGCTCAGCCGGGCGGTGCTGGCCGAGTTCGAGCTGGGGACCTCCGAGCGACGGATCACCTCACAGCTGGAGGACTCCGCCGGACCCATCTGGGCGCTCGGCGACCCGGGCAGCGTCGCCAGGATCCTCCGGATCCTGCTCGACAACGCCGTCCGGGTCAGCCCCGAGGGCTCGGAGATCACGGTCGAGCTGCACGGCGGCGACGCGGTTGCGCTGAGCGTCTGCGACCACGGCCCCGGGGTGTCCCCCGACGAGCGCGACCAGATCTTCCGCCGCTTTCACCGCGGTCGCGACACCGGCGGGCAGGCCGGGTTTGGGCTGGGGCTGGCGATCGGGCGGGAGCTCGCCGAGCGGATGGGTGGCGAGCTCGTGCTCGAGGACACCGATACGCCCGGCGCCAAGTTCACGCTCAGGCTGCCGGCGGCCCACGCCCCCGACGCGGACCGCGTCGCCGTCGCCTAGCTGACAGCATCAGCCGGGCGATGGACGATCGGCTGATGAAAGCGATGCTCGACGTCGACGAGCGTCATTGGTGGTACCGGGGGCGACGGCGGATCATCCGCGCCGAGCTCGACCGGCTGCCGCTGCCGGCCGATGCGCAGCTGCTCGATGCGGGCTGCGGGTCGGGTAGGACGCTCGAGGAGCTGGCGGACTACGGGGCCGTCCGCGGGATCGAGCTCAACGAGCAGGCAGCCGCGGTGGCGCGCCAGAGAAACAGGGGCGAGGTTCGGATCGGCCGGCTCGAGGACCTGCCCTGGGACCCCGCGAGCTTCGATTTGATCACCTGCCTGGACGTGATCGAGCACACGCCCGACGACCGCCTCACCTTGCGGGAGCTGCGGCGCGTGTGCAGGCCGGGCGGGTGGCTGATACTGACGGTGCCGGCCTACCCGGCGCTGTGGTCCCAGCACGACGTCGCCAACCACCACTACCGCCGATACACGCGGCGCACGCTGCGCGCGGCGGCGATCGGCGCCGGCTGGCTGGTGCTGCGCATGACCTCGTTCAACAGCCTGTTGCTGGCGCCGGCGGCGATGGTGCGGATCGCGCAGCGGGGGCGCCAGGCCAACGACGACTACACCCCCGAGCTCCGGCTGGGTCCGGAGTGGGTCAACGACCTGCTCGAGACCCCGCTGCGGGCGGAGGCGAGCTGGTTGCGCGGCGGGCGCAGCCTGCCGGCGGGGCTGTCACTGCTGGCGGTGTTGGAGAACCCGCGGCCGGGTCCGTGAAGCGGGCCTCGAGACCGCGGTGAGTCGCGTGATGCTCAGCCTGGCGGCGATCTTCGGCGTCTCCAGCAAGCTGGGCTACCTGCTGCCGGCGATCATCGGGCTCGAGTCGATGGGCGTCCCGTCGCCGGGCGAGACCGCGTTGGTGCTAGCCGCGGTGCTCGCCAGCCAGGGCAAGCTCCAGATCTGGC
>JAFAZB010000207.1 GCA_019240015.1 Solirubrobacterales bacterium | reverse complement strand
CAGGATCTGAATCGCCTGCTCGGTCCTCCCCGGTCCGTAGGAGGAAATCCCGACGTAGCGCGCCTGCCCGCGGCGAACCGCCGTATCGAGCGCACCCATCGTCTCCTCCAGTGGCGTGTGGGGGTCGAAGCGGTGCGAATAGAAGATGTCCACGCACTCGACCCGCATCCGTCGCAGGCTGGCCTCGAGGCTGCCTAGCAGGTATTTCCGTGATCCCCAATCGCCGTAGGGTCCGGGCCACATGTCGTAGCCCGCCTTGGTCGAGATCACCAGCTCGTCCCGGTAGGGCTTGAAGTCCTCGGCGAAGATCCGGCCGAAGTTGGTCTCCGCGCTCCCGTACGGAGGGCCGTAGTTGTTGGCCAGGTCGAAGTGGGTGATGCCGAGGTCGAAGGCACGTCGCAGCACCGCCCGGCTGTCGGCCAGCGGGCGGTCGTCGCCGAAGTTCTGCCACAGCCCCAACGAGATCGCCGGCAGGTCCAGCCCGCTGCGCCCGCAGCGGCGGTAAGGCAGCGAGTCGTAGCGATCGGCCTCCGGGACATACACGTCGGGCCCGAGCTTGGGGTCGAACGGCACCGGGCCAGTATTCCATGCACGCGCTCGCGCGCTGCGCCCGCAAGTGTTGCGAGGTTGTGAACGGAGATTAGGCCGTCGTCGCCCGGGGGACTCTCGGGGGCGGTGGGCAGCGAGCTTCTCCTCCTGATCGTCATCGCCACCGCGCTGGCCTTCGATTTCACGAACGGGTTTCACGACACGGCCAACGCGATGGCCACCTCGATTGCGACCCGCGCGCTGCCGCCTCGGGTTGCCGTTGGCCTGTCGGCCGTGCTCAACATCGCCGGCGCCTTTCTCTCGCTGAAGGTGGCCACGACGATCTCCAAGGGAATCGTCAACTCGAGTGAGATCACGCTCGCCGTGCTGCTCGCCGCGCTCGTGGGCGCGCTGTTCTGGAACCTCATCACCTGGTACTTCTCGCTGCCCTCGAGCTCGACCCACGCGCTGATCGGCGGGATCATCGGCGCTGCCTGGGTGGCGAAAGGCTCGAAGGCCGTGCAGGGCAGCGGCGTGCTCGGCAAGGTCGTCGTGCCCGCAGTCGTGTCCCCGGTGATCGCCGGTCTCGTCGCCGTGCTCGGGACGTTCATCGCCTACAGGCTCGTCCAGCGTATGGCTCGGAACGCGGCTCGAGACGGCGACTCGGGCGAGGAGCGCGCGCGCCGCGGCTACCGCTTCGGCCAGATCGGGTCGGCCTCGCTCGTCTCGCTCGCCCACGGCACGAATGACGCTCAGAAGACGATGGGCGTGATCACGCTCGCCCTCGTCGTGCACGGCTCGATCGGCAAGCACGCCGGCGTGCCCACCTGGGTGATCATCACCGCGGCGTGCTCGATCGGCGCCGGCACCTACATCGGCGGCTGGCGGATCATCCGCACCCTTGGCCACCGCCTGACCCAGATCGAATCCCCCCAGGGCTTCGCCGCCGAGTCCTCGGCCGCCAGCGTGCTACTGGCCTCCTCGTACTTCGGCTATCCCCTCTCGACCACCCACATCGTCTCCGGCGCCGTCGTGGGCTCAGGAGCCGGCCGGCGGCTGGCCGAGGTGCGGTGGAACCTCGCCGGGCAGATCGTCGCCGCCTGGGTTGTGACGCTGCCCGCTGCCGCGCTGGCCGGCGGCGTCGTCTATGAGGCGGTGAGGCACCTGGGCGCGGCCGGCGCCGGTCCGATTGTCGTTGCCGCCGCGGCCGTGATCGCTGCCGGCCTGCTGTTCGCCCTCGCCCAGCGCAACCCCGTCACGATGAACGACGTGTGATGCTCGCACTCGCCGCCCAGGTCGTGAAATGGAGCGCGCTCGGAGAGGAGGCGATCGTCGCCCTGATCGGCGGCGTCGGCGTGGTCAGCGCGTTCGGCATCATGCTCGTCGGCCTCGACAACCGTGCGCGGGCGCGGCGCACCGGCGCGGCCACCGTCACGGCCAACGCGATGGTGGTGGGCGGAGCGCTCGTTTGCCTGGCAGCGCTCGTTGTCGGCTTTATCGCGATGACGCACAAGTCCTGAACGTCACGCGCCCGCGCTGCGCTCGCGGGATGGCCGCCGCGGTCCGGCGGGCGGGCGCAGCGCAACTTGCGGAGAGCGGTCGGGTTGTTCGTTACGGTGAGCGCTCGTATGGAGGCCCGCGTCGCGCGCTGTGGTCGGCGGTTGGGGGATCGCCGGCTGCGCAAGGTTCTGCTCATCGCCACCGCGTCGGCGGCGCTCGCGGTAACGCCCGCGCTCGGTGCCTCCGGCGGGGCCGGAGTCGGCGGGTCGCACCGGGGCGCCCGGCACACGGGCGTCGTTCACACCCGCAAGGGGACGCGGGCTGCCGGCAATCCGTTCTCCGGACGCGGGATGTGGATCTGGGTGCTGGGAAAGTCCAGCGGCGGCAACCTCGGCTCGATCGTCTCGATCGCGCATCGATACGGGATCAAGACGCTGATGGTCAAGAGCGGCGACGGCACCGGGATGTGGGCGCAGTTCAACCACCAGCTGGTCTCGATCCTGCACGGCAACGGGCTCCGGGTGTGCGCCTGGCAGTACGTGTACGGGAACAATCCAGGGCTCGAGGCGCAGGTCGGAGCCACGGCGGTCCGCGACGGCGCCGACTGCCTGCTGATCGACGCCGAATCCGAGTACGAGGGCCGCTACGTCCAGGCGCAGACGTACGTGGGGACGCTACGCAGACTGATCGGCGCGAGCTTCCCGGTAGCGCTCGCGGGATTCCCGTACATGGACTACCACCCGGGCTTTCCGTACTCGGTGTTCCTGGGTCCGGGGGGCGCTCAATACGACGTGCCGCAGCTGTACTGGTGGGACATCGGCGATCCGGTCGACACCGCGTACGCCCACACCTACTCGTTCAATCGCCTCTACGGTCGGCCGATCGCTCCCTTGGGACAGGTCTACGACTCGCCCCCCGCCGGCCAGATAGTCCGCTTCCGGCAGCTGGCCATCGCATATGGCGCCCCCGGGCTGAGCTGGTGGGATTGGCAGGAGGCAAAGGGAGGCGCGTGGCGGGCGTTGTCCCAGCCTGTAGGCCCGCTGGCGACGCTGAGCGCCAGGCCGACCGTGCCGACGATCAAGAAGGGCTGGCGCGGCGACGTGGTGGTCTGGGCCCAGGAGCACCTCGTATCGGCCGGATATCAGATCACGATCGATGGAGGTTTCGGCCCCCAGACCCAGAGCGCCGTGCAATTGTTCCAAGCCGCGCACGGACTCAACCCCGACGGGGTGCTCGGCCCTGCCACCTGGCAGGTTCTGCTTCGCTACGCCGCACCGAACATCCGCTGGAGCACGCGCCGAGTAGCGAGCGCCGCCTCGGTGTCGGCCGGCGCAGCGACGGCGAGGCCCGTCCCCAAGTCGGCTTCGCTTCCCGCCACCCGCGACGAGATCGCCGGGGCGGGAGGAGCGGGGTCGCCGGGAGCGGGCTGAACTGCGCTACACCAGCCCGTGATCGCGCGCGTACGCCACCAGCTCGGCGCGACTGCCGCAGCGCGTCTTCTGCTGGATGTGGGCGCGATGCGACTCGACGGTCCGCACGCTCAAGTACAACGAGGACGCGATCTCGCCGTTGGTGTGCCCGAGCGCGATCAGCTTCAGCACCTCGAGCTCGCGCGCACTGAGGTCGTCGGGCGGCCCCACCGGCCCCGTCGTCTCGGTGGCTAGCCGCGCGCCCAGCTCCGGGTTCAGGTAGGTTCGGCCGGCCGCAGCCAGCCTGACGGCCTGCACCAGCTCGCTTTCGGCGGCCGCTTTCAGCACGTAACCGATCGCCCCCGTGCGGAGCGCCTCACGCGCGAAGCTCGGGTCGGTCTGCATCGTCAGAATGACGATCTCGGTCTCGGGGGCGCTCTGCCGAATCCGGGGGATCGCCGCCAGGCTGGGGTCCGGCATGTTGAGGTCGAGCACCAGCACCCGCGGCCGGTAAGCCGCGACGCGTCGCTCCGCTGTCGGTACGTCGCCCGCCTCGGCCACCACCTGGAAGCCTTCCTCGGCATCGAGCAGCATTCGTAGCCCGGCACGGACCACCTGGTGATCGTCCGCCAGCACGATCGTGATCGGCCCCTGGCGAGCGCCGTTGTCTTCCACGAGCGTGGAAGATAACGGGGCAGGGGGCGTCTGGGCGGGACCGCCCGGACCTGCCGCTTGCGGGCGGGTCGCTCCCTCCTGAGCGGCCACCCAGCGCACGCCGTCATCACAATCGCGCACTCCCCCGCCGCGGCGAGAGGGTGCGCTCAGGAACACGCACGTGCCGATCACGATCGCGCAGACCCCCCACCCAGGGGTGGGGGAGTGCGCGATCTTGACGACGCCGCACCGCGGGTGGGAGCGCCCGGGCCGACGGGCGGGTCCGGCCGGGCCGACCGCCCGGGCCGACCGACCGCGCCGACCGCGCCCGGGCCGACGGGCGGGACCCGGTCCTACTGCTCGACGAACAGCCGCGGGTCGGCCGTCGCGACGCCGTCCACACCCAACCGGCGCAGGCGCGAGATCAGCGATCGATCGTTGACCGTCCAGGCGAACAGGAGCCGATCGCGCTCGCGAACCTCGGCGACCAGCCCCGCGTCC
>JAFAZB010000538.1 GCA_019240015.1 Solirubrobacterales bacterium | reverse complement strand
ATCGTCAGCGCCACGCCGATCTGGAGCCGCGCGATCGCGGCGAAGTAGAACGCGTTGACCCCGGCCAGCCCCACGACCCCGAGGATCGTCAGCCGGCCGATGTCCCGCCGCCGGACCGCCAGCAGGCGCGGCCGCGCCAACCCCAGCCCGGCCGCCAGGACCAGGAACGTGCACACCGAGCGCAGCTCCGCCAGCCGCGCGGGCGGCATGTGATCGTCGAGCAGGAAACGCGCCAGCGACCCGTTCAGCGCCCACAGCGTGGCCGCGCTGGCGGCCAGCAGATAGCCGAGCCGGTGGGAGCGGCGGGCCGCGGGCGGATCGCTGGTGCTGGGCACTGGCGGCAGTGTCGCAGCGCCCCGTCGGTAGACTCGGGGCCGCCACGGGGCGTAGCTCAGTCTGGTAGCAGCGCGCGCTTTGGGGGCGCGAGGTCCCCGGTTCGAATCCGGGCGCCCCGATGGATCGCTAGCCGGATCGGCCCGCCAGCTTTGGCTTGGGCGACGGCTTCTGCTTGTGCTTGGGTGCGCCCGTGGGCAGACCGCGGAGCAGCCGGGCGAAGATTCCGCGCAGCGTCTCCTTGCCGTATGCGTGCGACCCGTCGTACATCGTCAGCACCGCGATCGAGACCCGGGCGCAGCCGCGGACCAGCAGCGCGACCTGGTGGTCGAGCAGGCCGGTGCCGTAGCCCCAGCCGCCCTTGAAGTACAGCTTCCAGCCCTTGGGGGCCACCTCGCCGATGCCCCACCGCTCCCAGGGGACGATGCTGCGGAGCAGGCGCATCGCATAGGAGCGGTGGCGGGGCGCGACGTAGCTGTCGATGTGCAGGAAGAACTTGGTCTGGTCGCGGGCGGTGATCTGGGTCTTGCCCCACACCGGATCGGTCGCGAAGTGGGTCATTCCGACCGTGTTCGCCAGCGCCTGCAGGCGGCCGGTCCCGACGGTGTCGAATACCTGCTGGGCGGCGTTGTTGTCCGAGGCGGTGATCATCGGGCCGAGCAGCGAAGTGTCGCCGCCGTTCAGATCCCGGTCGCGCACCGATGGCATGTCGAGGTAGGTGACCATCAGCATCGCCTTGACCACCGAGGCGGACCACTCGACGTGGTCGGGGCGATAGCCGTAGAAGCGTTGATCGGTGCGAACTGCAAACGCGATGTCGCCGGTCCGGGTGTCGTTGTAGCCGATCGCCGAGAGCAGGTTGGGGTGCCAGATCTGGTCGAGCGGCTCGCCAGTGCCGGGCACCAGACAGCCGTGGTTGGCGGGCGGCTTCGGGGTCGAGCCGCTGGGCTTCGACGGCGGGCTGCCGACGGTGGGCGCGGCGAGCGCCGACCCAGCCAGCGCGGCGGCGATCAGCGCCGAGGCGACGGCGAGCAGCGGTGCGAGGCGGCGATCGCGCACGGCTACAGTCTCCCCGGGCCCCCGTAGCTCAGCTGGATAGAGCGACGGCCTTCTAAGCCGTGGGTCGCAGGTTCGAGTCCTGCCGGGGGCGTGTCGGAAGATCCCTGCAAATGGGCCAGTCTCGCGGGGGGCGCCGGCGGCGGGTCGCGGCCGGCTATCCCCGTGCGAACTCTAGCCTCTGCCGTTGTTGCCCGACAGCCGCCAGGGCCGGTAGTAGATGAACGCGGACCCGCCCAGATTCAGGCTCCCGGCGACCTGGTTGAGGTGGTTGGGCTCAGCGGCCTCGCCCCAGCGGCCCGTATCGACGCGGTGCTGGATCGCCTTCACGCCCGCGACGAGCTCGGCTGAGGTGAAGTTGCAGTGGCTCTGTCGCTGCACGTAGGCCTGGCGCAGCAGTTGCTCGTCGCCGGCCCGGCGGACGGTGTGCCGGTAGTAGTTCTCCTGCTGTACCGGCACGAGCTGGTCGGCGATCGTGTGCATGTCGAGCTCGGGCACCTGCAGGCGTCCCGTCGGAACGGAGGTCTGCCGGAGCCACCTGATCGCGTTCGCGTCGGCGTGGATGTTCGCGTTCGCGGTCAGCGTCGCGAGGTCGGAGCGAAGGCTGACGCCCGCCTGCCTGTAGAGCGCGCTCACCTCACGCGCATAGGGGGACTGGTCGAACAACCGCTCGAAGTTGACCCCGGCGGTCCACGAGCCGTTGCCGCCCGAGGCCTGCTCGAGGTAGTAGCGCGCGAATTCGACGAAGTCCATCGCGCTCATCGGCGGCCCCGAGGTCGGGAGGGAGAACTCGACCGCGTACTGCTCCTGCTCCTGGGTGTTGTAGTCGCGGCGGGTCGGCATCGGCTGGCCGGGAGCCCACTGGGCGACGTTCATGAACGCCATCGCCAGCGCCAGGCGCGCCCGCCCCGCGGCGGTCTGCTGGGCGGTCTGGGCGAACGAGTCGAGGGTCTTTCCGGTCGCCAGGCCGTCCGCCGGGCTCGTGAAGTGCACGAGCTTGACCGGCGCTCCGGCGCCCAGCAGCCGCACGATCGCGTACTCGCCGTCGAGCTGGTAGTTGTTGAGCTGGATCCCGCCGGCGACGATCCCGCAGGTGGTCAGCGCCCCGTCGACGCGGCCGTTTGAGTGCTGGTCCTCCAAGGCGCTGATCAAGCCGCCCATCGAGGTGCCGAACGCGAGCACCTGCCTTGGCGGACCCGGCAGGTCGGCGCGCACGTCGCGGATCGTCTCGAACTGCTCGTTCAGGGCGCTGCCGAGCGTCCACCAGCTCGCGGTCGGCGGAGCCTCCGAGGAGCCGGCCAGCGCGTAGCCCATGTTGAGCAGCGCCTGCTTGGTGATGGCGTCGGGAGCGTCCGCCGCCTGCACCGGTCCGAAGCCGTGGCTGTAGAGGATCAGCTTGCCGTTCCATGGAGACGGCACGTCCGCGACCCAGTTGCCCCCGTCCGAAGTGCTCCCGGAATAGCTCGTCGAGCCGCTGGCGCGGGCGGCGGGGAGGACGGCTAGCAGCGCGAGTGCGATCGTGAACGCCAGCGCTGCGGCAAAGACTTGGCCTGCCATGCGTCGGGATACGGACATCGGCTCTCCTCCTGCAGATCGGGACCGAACGCGCCGCGAACATACACCAGAACAAAGAAGATTGTCAAGAGGCTTGCGATATGGTTGGCCCTGATCCGGCGGAGCCTGCCCTTACTCTGTGCGGTAGCCAGCTACCGTCACGATGACAACGGCCCGCCACCCAGCCCCGATCGAGATCGAACCGGCCCCCCGCTCACGGGTGGGATACCTCGTCTACCGCCTCGAGCGGCGGCTGCGCGCCAGGCTCCAGGAGGCGGTCAGGACCCAGGGCGTCACCACGACCGAGTACGTGACGCTGAGCGTCTTGCGGCAACGCGACGGCATGTCGTGCGCGCAACTGGCGCGGTGGGCGTTCGTCACGCCCCAGGCGATGAACCTGGTCGTCTCGGCGCTCGAGCGACGGGCACTGGTCCGGCGGCGGCCGGATCCAGACCACGGGCGCGTGCTCCGCACGAGCGTCACCAGGAAAGGCGTGGCGGTGCTCGAACGCTGCGACCTGTTGATGGACGAGATCGAGGCGGACATGCTGCAGGACCTGGACGTCGACGATCTCGACCTGCTGCGGACGATGCTCGCCTCTTGCGCACATTCCCTGGAGGTCACCAGGCCCCGCCTGCCCCGTCCGCGCTAAGGGCCGCCGCGCTCGGTCAGCCGCTTGCTCACGGGCAGCGTCAGCCAGCTCGGGATGTACCGGTTCGGGCCGAGGCTGGCCCGCACCGCGGGCCCGCCCGGGATCACCATCCGCCGCCCCCGCTCGGCCGCTTGCAACGCGTCACGCGCGACCCGCTCGGGGGAGACGAACGTGAACTTCGGCAGCCGCTGGGTGAAGTAGTGGGCGTCGTTCGCGGCCTGAAACTCGGTCGGGACCGGCCCGGGGCAGACGGCTGTCACCGAGACGCCGTGCGGCTTGGTCTCCTCGGCGACCGCCTCCGAGAGCAGCAGCACGTAGCCCTTGGCGGCGGCGTAGCCGGCGTTGAACGGCAGTGCCTGAAAGCCCGAGGTGTGTTGTTGACCAGCAGTTCGACTCTCGCGCCCAGCCGTTCGAGTCGCGCGGCGAGCCGGTCGCGGTCCTCGGCGATCGCCAGGTCGGCGCCGATCGCGATCGCCCGCTGCTCACCGCCCAACGCTTGCGCCGGCCCCGCGAGCCGTTCTTCGCGCCGAGCGACCAGCGCGACCCGGTATCCCGCTGCGAGAGCTACCGCGCGAACCGCTCGCCGATCCCCGACGAAGCCCCGGTGACGAGCGCCACCGAGTCGGCATCCGGGGCTGGGAGTCCCATCTCCTGAATCCTCGCGTGGCCGGGTGTGCGTGGTCAAGCCGAGCACGCCGGCGCTGGTAGATTCAGTCACTCCACGGTGGGCGTAGCTCAGCTGGTAGAGCTCCTGGTTGTGGTCCAGGCGGTCGTGGGTTCGAGTCCCATCGCTCACCTTTCGGGGTCGCTGTAGAGGAGGCCTCATGCTGATGTATCTGTTGGGCGAGAAGCGTCCGCCGTGGGCTCATCCGATCTTCTTCGTCGTTTGCTCAGGGTTCGGGTGGCTTGGCGGTGTTGCGCTGGTTGTGGCTCTCCTCAGCGGTGCTCACGAGCGCGGCCTGGTCGTTGCGCTGGCCCTCTGCGCGGTCGGACTGATCTTCCTCGGCGTTGACTTGCTGTCGTGCGCTC
>JAFAZB010000406.1 GCA_019240015.1 Solirubrobacterales bacterium | reverse complement strand
TCGACCAGCGCCACCGAGAGGCGCTCGTAGCGGGTGCGGGCCAGCACCGAGACGACGCAGCGCGCCAGCAGTTGCGGGCGGTCTCGCAGGCACACGATCACCTCGACGCTCGGCTCGTGCTGGAGCGGCCGGTGGATGCGCCGCGCTGTCCCCGCTTGCTCGATGCTCGCCCCCGGCTCCCACTGCGCGAGCAGCGACGCCAGCACGTCGGCGGCGAGCGGCGGCGGAGTGGGCGCCTCCGGCCCGCGATGGCACAGCAGCAGCGGCACGTGCGCGTGGCTGGCGCTCGCCGGGCCCGCCAGCGCCAGCGCGAGCTCGTGGCGCCACGCCGGACCGCCGGTGCAATCACGCAGGGCCCGCGAGGCGCGCTCCCGGGCGACGACCAGCAGCGGACCGCTATCGTCGCACGCCAGCCACCGGTCGGGCGAGGGGCCGGGGCGGAAGCGGGGACCGTGGCGGCGCCCGGCGCCGTCCAATCGGTCATCGTCGCAGGTGATCACGGCCGCGTCCGGCGCGAGCGCGGCCGCTTGGCCGAGCCGCTCGAGCGCCAGCGGCGCGAGCACGTCGCCGCCCCGCAACAGCGCGACGTGGCGGGCGCGGGTGCTGGCCAGCGCGGCCGGGAGCGGGCCGTCGAGGAGCTCGGCCGGCGCGCGCGTCGAGCCGACCAGCGCCTGGCGCGTGCGGGCCACCGCTGATGGGTCCGTGTCCTCGATCCAGACCGCGATCGGCAGCGCCGGCGAGGAGCCCGCAGCGATGATCGGCACCCGCGCGAAGCGATGGACTCGAGCATGGGCGGCGAGCGCCGGCTCGGTCCGGGCCAGGTACACGCTCCAGGGGTCGACCGCGTCGGGCTGCGAAGCCCGGTGGGCGCCGCCTCGCAACCTGGCCATCGCTCGCCGAGCTGCGAGGATGCGTGCATGGCGCGGCGACATTCGCGGTAAGCGTAGGTGGTGCCGGCTGTGAGAGTCCGATCGCGGTGGGGACGCTCCGCCCTGGCGCCGCGCCCGCGGTGGGCGCGGGCCGCGCTGCTGGCGCTGGTCGCGTTCGCGCTGCTGCGAAGCGTGCTGTGGGCCTCGGTCCAGCCGGCCTGGCTGGCGCCCGACGAGGACTACCACTGGCTGTACATCAACTACCTGGTGGAGCAGCACACGGTCCCGAGCCTCGACAAGCCGTTCTACACCGCCGAGCTGTTCAAAGGGGCCTACCTGACCAAGCAGGGCGTCTACCTGCTCGGGCCGCGGACCAACTACAGCGGCTCTCCGCACGCGGTGCTGCCGAGGCTGGGCGGTCCCAAGTCAGAGCGCCGGCCGGCGCCGCCGAAGCCGCGCCCGGTGCTCCACCCGCCCGGCTATCACCTCGGCGGGGCGCTCGTCGACGCGATCCTGTGGAACAAGGTCTCGGTCACGCGAATGACCGCGATCCGCTACTACAGCGCGCTGCTCGGCGCGCTGACGATCTTCTTCGCGTGGCTGCTGGCGGCTCAGGTGCTGGCGCGGGAATGGCAGCGGCTCGCGGCGACCGCGCTCGCCGCTACGCAACCGATCCTGGCGTTCTCGGCCTCGACGATCACCAACGACGTCGCGGTCGCTTGCGTGCTGACCGCGACACTGGCCTGGTGCGCGTGGATGCTGCGCTCGCCGCCCGTCTCGAGGCAGGGGATCGGGCTGGGGCTGGCGCTGGCGGCGGCGGTGCTGGTCAAGGCGACGATGCTCTCGCTGCTGATCGTGGCGGCGGCGGTGCTGGTGCTCCAGTGGCGAACCTACCCGGAGGCGCGGCGCGAGCTGCTCGGGACGCTCAAGTGGACGGTGGCGCTGCCGGCGGTGCTCGCGGGCTGGTGGTACGTGCGGCTGGTGGTCGTCACCGGGTCGGTGCTCGGCGAGCGGGGCAGCCTGACGTCGGCCCAGGGCGCCCACGGCCCGGGCATCCTGCACGCCCCCGGGATCGCCTGGCACTGGCTCTCGGACGTGTATCGCTCGTACTGGTTCGACTACCTGTCCTACGAGGTGCGCCGCACCGACGTGTGGTTCTGGCTGCCGCTGGTGGGGATCGGGCTGGTGGCGATCGCGTTCGTGGCGCTGCTGGCACGGCTGCGGGGGACGCTGCGAGCACCCGATCACCCGGAGCTGCGTCAGGTGCTGGTGATCACCTTGACCGCGCTGCTGCTGCTGGTGCCGCCGTTCGCGCTCGACGTGCTGCGGGGTGCGCGGGGGCTCGCGTTCACCACCGAGCAGGGGCGTTTCCTGACTCCCGCGTATCCCGCGCTGGCGGTGATCGCGGTGCTCGCGCTGCGCGAGCTGAGCCGCTGGCGGGCGCTGGCGTACCCGCTCGCGGTCGCGACGCTGGTCGGCGCGGCGTTCGTCCTCTACTGGCACACCTGGATCGTGTGGGTGCTGGAGCGCTTCTACGGCCCGATCGGCGGTCACTGGCTGCGGGCGCTGCGCCACGCCTCGTATGACAAGCCGACGTTCGTCACCCAGTGGTCGTTGGCGGCGCTGCTGGTAGCTGCGCTGCTGGCGTTCGTGTGCGCCTACGTGGTCAGCGTCTGGGGGGCGTGGTCGGACGGCAGCGCGATGAGCGAGGTTCCGGCGGCTAGACTGCGCCGCCGGTCAAAGGCAGAGGAGGCATATGCGTAGGCTCCAGACGCGTCTCGATGGCCCGGTGCTGGTCGAGCCGAAGGTCCTCGGCGACGAGCGAGGTTTCTTCTGCGAGACGTATCGCAGGACCGTGTTCGCCGAGCTGGGAATCACGGAGGAGATGGTGCAGGACAACCAGTCGCGCTCGCGCGGGGGGATCGTTCGCGGGATGCACTTTCAGATCGGTGAGGGCGCGGCGAAGCTGGTCCGCTGCGCCCGCGGGGCGATCCTCGACGTGGTCGTCGACATCCGCCGTGGCTCCCCGACGTTCGGTGAATGGGAGGCCTTCGAGCTGACCGACGAGAACATGCGGATCGCGTACTGCCCGGTGGGGTTCGCGCACGGTTTCTGCACGCTCAGCGAGGTCGCGGACGTGATCTACAAGCAGAGCAACTACTACTCGGACGAGACCGAGCGAGGGATCAAGTTCGACGACCCCGACGTGGGGATCGCGTGGCCGACGGAGCTCGAGCTCGTGCCCTCGGCGCGCGACGCGAGCGCGCCGCTGCTGCGCGAGGTCGCCGACGAGCTGCCGTTCGTGTACGAGCGCTCGCGCTAGCCGGCGCTCGCGGCGAGCAGATCCGCTTGCGCCATGTAGCGCTCGAGCCCGTCGCGCCAGTGGGGCAGCGCCGGGATCCCGAGCGAGTCGGCGCGCGGGCGGGCGAGCACCCCGTTCAGCGGGCGGTCGACGCCGCCGGGCGTGACCGTGGTGGCGCTCGCCCGCACCGGAACATCGAGCCCCGCCAGCTCGATGATCGCCTCGGTGAACTGGTGCCAGGAGCAGTCCCCGCCGGCGGTCAGATGCAGCACGCCGTCGGCGTCGCGCCGGACCGCGTCCAGCAGCGCGTCGGCCAGATCGCCGGTGTAGGTCGGTTGCAGGCGCTGGTCGGCGACCACCTGCAGCGCGTCGGTCTCGCGTGCGCGGGCCAGCATCCGCTGGACGAAGTTCCCGCCCTTGGAAGCGCTGCCGTGGAGGCCGTAGAGGCCGGCTGAGCGGACCACCAGCGAGCGCTCGCCATACGCCAGCGCGGCGTACTCGCCGGCGAGCTTGCTGATCGCGTAGATCGAGCGTGGGGCCGGCAGGTCGTGCTCGTCGTAGGGCTCGGGGCGACGGCCGTCGAACACGTAGTTGGTCGAGAGGTGAACCAGTCTGGCCCGGGACCCGCACAGATTGCGAACCCCGTCCACGTTGACCGCGAACGAACGGCCCGGGTCGGCCTCGCACTGATCGAGGTTGTGGTAGGCGGCGCAGTTGAAGATCACCTCCGGGCGCAGCTCGGCGAGCGCGCGCTTCACCGCCGGCGCGTCGGTGATGTCGAGCTGCGTCCTGGCGAGGCTGACGGCCTCCGATCCCAGCCGGCTCTCCAGGTCGCAGGCCAACTGGCCCCCGCCTCCCGTGATCAGGGTCCTCACAGAACCGACGCGAACTTGTCGAGCGCCGGCTTGAGCTCGGTCAGCAGCTCGAGCCAGCGGATGTTGTAGTGGCGCGGATCG
>JAFAZB010000282.1 GCA_019240015.1 Solirubrobacterales bacterium | reverse complement strand
GACTACTGCATGACCTACCGCATCACGGTCAAGGAATACGCGCTGAAGTACGGGCTGCACGCGACGTTCATGCCGAAGCCGATATTCGGCAAGAAAGGCTCCGGGATGCATACCCACGAGTCGCAGTTCCGGGGCGAGCGAAACGCGTTCTACGACCCCGAGGACCAGTACTTCCTCTCGGACGTCGGCAAGGCGTTCATCGCAGGTCAGCTCCGTCACGCCCGCGAGATCTGCTCGATCTTCGCCCAGTGGGTCAACTCGTACAAGCGACTGGTCCCGGGGTACGAGGCGCCGGTGTACGTCGCGTGGTCGCGGCGCAACCGCTCGGCCCTGGTGCGGGTCCCCCTCTACCACCCCGGCAAGGAGCGCGCGACGCGGATGGAGCTGCGCTGCCCCGATCCCGCCTGCAACCCGTACCTGACCTTCGCCCTGCTACTCCAGGCGGGGCTGGAAGGAATCGAGCACGGCTACGAGCTGCCGGACCCGATGGAGAAGAACCTCTACCACCTCTCGCCCGACGAGCGCCGGCGGCTGGGGATCGACCAGCTGCCCGAGACGCTCGGCGAGGCGATCGAGCTGACCGCGCAGTCCGAGCTGGCGTTGCGAAGCCTCGGCGAGCACATGTTCAACCGCTACATCGAGATCAAGCGCCAGGAGTGGGACGACTACCGGGTGCAGGTCACCCCATGGGAGCTGTCACGCTACCTGCCGGTGCTGTAGGGCCCAGGGCGGGCCGGGTCGTCGCTCACAGCGCCGCCGCCAGCTCCTCGGGGCTCGTGACCGGAGCCTGGCAGACGAAGTGCTCGCAGACGTAGGCGGCGGCCCGTCCGTCGACCGGCTGGCGCCCCTCGAGCAGCGGCACGCCGTCGGCGGCGCCGCCGGCGAGCACCACGTGCGGGCGGTAGGCGCCACGCACCACCGCCAGCAGCGGAGCTGGGTCCGGCCCCACGATCGCCACCTCCTTGACCGGCGCGAGATAGAAGTCGGCGGCCGTCAGCAGGTGCCCGAACGCGAGCGGGTGGCGCGCCGCAAGCGGACACAGCAGGCGCAGGACGCCGAGCGCGTGACGCTCGTAGCGGCCCTCGCCCGAGATCAGCGCCAGCCGCAGCAGCCCCAGCGCCGCCGCCGAGTTGCCCGACGGAATCGGGGAGTCCTCCATGTCCTTGCGTCTGACCAGCGGCAGCTCGTGGTCCTCGGCGGTGGTGAAGAAAGCACCCCGCTCGCCGTCTGAGAAGCGCGCGATGATCGTGTCGCCGAGCTGCTCGGCCTGCCGGTACCAGCGCGGGTCGAACGTCGCCTCGTAAAGCTCGATCAGCGCGTCGAGCAGGAACGCGTGATCCTCCAGGTAGCCGGCGATTCGCGCGCGGCTCTGCTTCCAGGTCCGAAGCAGCTGACCGTCGCCGTCGCGGAGCTCTCCCAGCAGGAACTCCGCGCAGCCGACCGCGCCGCGCAGGTAGTCCTCGCGCCCCAGCGCCGCGCCGGCCTCGGCCAGCGCCGAGATCATCAGCGCGTTCCAGGAGGTCAGCCGCTTGTCGTCGAGGCCTGGAGGGACACGCTGCGCCCGGGCCTCGTAGAGCAGCCGGCGAATCTCCGGTAGCTGCTCGGGTTCCGGGCCACGGCCTTCGAGCACGTTGAGACCGGGCTCGAAGTTTCCTTGCTCGCGCACGCCGAAGAACGCGATCGCCTGCTCGGCGAGCGGCCCCAGCACCGAGCGCAGCTGCTCGGTGCTCCACACGTAGAACTTGCCCTCGACTCCCTCGGAATCAGCATCGAGCGCTGCGCAGAACCCCCCCTCCGGACCGCGCATCTCGCGCAGCGCCCAGTCGAGCGTCTCGCAGCACACGCGCCGCAGCCGCTCATCGCCGGACACCTGCCAGCCGTGCAGGTAGGCGCGCGCGAGCAAGGCGTTGTCGTAGAGCATCTTCTCGAAGTGGGGCACCGTCCAGGTTGCGTCGACCGCGTAGCGAGCGAAGCCGCCGCCGATCTGGTCGTAGATCCCGCCCGCCGCCATCGCGTGCAGCGTGGCCAGGGACATCTCCCGCTCGCCCCGCGCGAGCAGCAGCTCGATCGTCGAGGCCTGCGGGAACTTCGGGGCGGTGCCGAAGCCGCCGTTGACCCGGTCATAGGAGCCTGCAATCAGGGCCACGGCGTCGGTCAGCAGCTGCTCGCGAATCGGTTCGCCCGAAGGATCGAGCCGGGCGCTCACGCCGAGCGATTGGCCGATCTGGGCCCCCTGCCGGCGGACGTCCTCGCGCCGCCGATCCCAGGCATCGGCCACCGCCTGTAGCACCATCCGCCAGCTCGGGAGCCCGTGCCGGGGCTCCGGCGGGAAGTACGTTCCCGCATAGAACGGCGCCCGCTCCGGGGTCAGGAAGGCGTTCAGCGGCCAGCCCCCGTGGCCGGTCATGGCCTGACAGGCCTCCATGCAGATCGCGTCGACGTCGGGGCGCTCCTCGCGGTCCACTTTCACGCACACGAAGTGCTCGTTCATCAGCGCCGCGATCTCCGGATCCTCGAACGACTCGCGCTCCATCACGTGGCACCAGTGACACGCGGAGTAGCCGACGGAGACCAGCAGCGGCCGATCTTCCGCTCTCGCGCGGGTCAGCGCGTCGTCTCCCCAGGCAAACCAGTCGACGGGGTTCTCCTTGTGCTGGAGGAGGTAGGGCGAGGTCTCCGCGGCCAGGCGATTGGACACTCGCCCCAGGCTACCCCGGCGCAAACGCGGGCAATAGGCTTGGGGTCGTCCGCGAGCCCGGTGGCTCGTCGTTCCAGCGCAAGTCAGAAGGAGACCCCTTGTCCGAGCACCGCGAGCCGGTAAACGCCTCCAACGCGCCGGCGGCCATCGGGCCGTATGTTCACGCGATTCGCTCCGGCGGGCTGCTGTTCTGCTCGGGCCAGATCGGCCTGGACCCGCGCACCGGAGACCTGGCCGGGGCGACTGCGGCCGATCAGGCTGGGCGGTGCCTGGAGAACCTGGCCGCCGTGTGCCATGCCGCCGGAACGAGCCTGGGGGACGCGGTACGCCTGACGATCTACATGACCGACATGGCCTCGTTTGCCTCCGTCAACGACGTCTATCAGTCGTTCTTCGAGTCGGATCCGCCGGCCCGCGTGGCGATTGGCGTGGCTGCGCTGCCACGCGGGGCCAAGGTGGAGATCGACGCGGTGGTGGCGATTCCTGCCTGAACCGCCCTCAGTTCGGGCGCAGCGGCAGTCGGTGTCGCTCGACGACATTCGTCGTGCGGCTGCCGCCGGCGCCGAGATCGTGCGAGAGACGCCGGTCCTCAGCTCGCAGACGCTCGCGCAGCGAAGCGGCGGCACGGTCGCGCTGAAGGCCGAGAACCTGCAGCGGACCGGGTCGTTCAAGTTGCGCGGGGTGCTGGCGAAACTGGCCAGCCTGGGGGAGGATTGCCAGCGCGGCGTGGTGACCGGGAGCGCCGGCAACCACGCCCAGGCGGTGGCCTACGCGGCGAACGCGCGCGGGTTGCGCTGCGAGGTGTTCATGCCGCGGGGTGCCTCGATCAGCAAGACCGAGGCGGCCGCCGCGCTCGGCGCCGAGGTGCACCTGATCGGGGGCAGCGTCGATGACTCGCTCGCGGCGGCCAAGCAACGCGCCGAGCGGGACGGGCTGGCGTTCGTGCACCCGTTCGACGATCCCCAGGTGATCGCCGGTCAAGGTGGGCTCGGGCTCGAGTTGCTCGCGCAGGTCCCCGACATGCGCAGGGTGATCGTGCCGGTCGGCGGCGGCGGGCTCGCGAGCGGGGTGGCGATCGCGCTCAAGAGCCGGCGCCCGGAGATCCAGGTGATCGGGGTGCAGGCCGCGACCTGCGCCCCGTTCTGGAACTCGCTGCG
>JAFAZB010000196.1 GCA_019240015.1 Solirubrobacterales bacterium | reverse complement strand
GACCGGTCGCGAGGGTGGCGCCCGCGCCGGCCGCGCCCGTGCCGGCCCCGGCCCCGCCCGCGCCGGCTCCGCCCGCCCCAGCCCCCGAGCCGTCGCGTCCCGAGCACGAGTCAGCCGTCAGCGTCGTCGTCGGCGAGCCCGCGCCCGAACCGGTCGCGGCGCCGGCGCCGGCCCAGCGGCCCGCCCGGCGCAAGGCCTCCGCGGTCCCGCTCGCCGTCCTCGGCGCCGGGCTGCTGGGGGCCGCGCTACTGCTGGTGGCCGAGTTCACGGACCTGTTCCAGGTACGAACGACGACCAGCATGGTCCCGATCGACTCGGTGCGCGCCGGGGCCCATCACTCCTATGCGTTGATCCCGATCGCGGTGCTCGCCGCGGGGATGGCGCTGGGCGTGTGGCGAGCCCAGAGCCGGCCGGCCCTGCTGGCGCTCGGGCTGCTTGGATTGGGTGCGTTGCTGATCGCCTTGCTCGGCGATCTGCCCGACGCTTACGCGAGCGGCCTGGTCGGCAGCGTCGCGACGCACTTCCAGTCCGCGACCTCCCGACCCGGCACCGGGATGTACCTGGAGACGCTCGGGGCGATCGTGTTGATCGTCACCTGCGGCCTCGGCTTCCTGACTCTCGCGCCGCCGCGCGGATCACGGCGCCCGCACGCGGTCCGCCCGAGCCGAGCGCGTTCGACGGCCTGAGACGACGGACAGCGCAGGCCATCAAGACGCGAGGGCCGCCCGCCGCACGGGACCGGGGGCTGCGGCGGGACAACCCTCGCCGACTGAAATCTAACGAGCCGCGATCCGCGACCCGTACGCGGCGCCTACCAGCGGTAGTGCGCGAAGGCCTTGTTGGCCTGGGCCATGCGGTAGATGTCGTCCTTGCGCTTGAAGGCGTTGCCCTGCTGCTGCTGGGCGTCGAGCAGCTCGTGGGCGAGGCGCTGGGCCATCGTCTTCTCGCGCCGCTGGCGGGAGAACTGCACCAGCCAGCGGACGGCCAGCGTGCGCGCTCTGCGCGCCGGGACTTCGACCGGGACTTGATAGGTGGCGCCCCCGACGCGGCGGGACTTGACCTCCAGCACCGGCGTCAGCGCCTTGATGCCGGCCTCCAGCTGCTCCAGCGGGTTCTTGCCGGAGCGCTCACCGAGGATCGCCAACGCGTCGTAGACGATCTGCTCGGCGATCGACTTCTTTCCGTCCAGCATCACCTTGTTGATCACCTGCTGAACGAGCCGGTTGCGGTGAACCGGGTCGGGCTCGATCGGCCGAATCTGAGCTGCTGCGCGGCGCGGCATCGGCTGGCTACTTGGCCTTCACGCCGTACTGCGAGCGAGCCTTCTTGCGGTCGCCGACGCCGGCGGCGTCGAGCGTGCCGCGGATCACCTTGTAGCGGAAGCCCGGAAGATCTTTGACCCTGCCGCCCCGCACCAGCACGACCGAGTGCTCCTGCAGGTTGTGCCCTTCACCCGGGATATACGCGCCGACCTCCATCCCGTTCGTGAGCCGCACGCGGGCCACCTTGCGCAGCGCCGAGTTGGGTTTCTTCGGCGTCGTCGTATAGACGCGGGTGCAGACCCCCCGGCGCTGTGGGGCGGCGACCTTCCGCTTGCGTCCCTTACCGGACTTCAGGCCGGGGGTAGCGAGCTTCTTCTTCGGAGGCGTGCGCCCCTTGCGGATCAGCTGACTGGTGGTCGGCATGCGGTGGGCAGGGTAGCAGGGGCCACGCACCAAGCTGCCGGGAGGGGCCCCGCCCCGGGACTCCAGCTGCCGGATCACAGCACCTACCGCGGCGCCCCTGCCGCTCCCGCCGCCAACGCTTCGTCCACCGACGCGCATGGCACCCCCACCGCTTCGGCCACCGGCGGGTAGGTGACCTGGCCGCCGCTGACATTGACCCCCAGCTTCAGTCCGGGGTTCGCCGCCACGGCGCGCGAGACCCCGTCGGAGGCGAGGTGGAGGATGTAGGGGATCGTGGCGTTGGTCAGCGCATAGGTCGAGGTGATCGGGACCGCGCCGGGCATGTTGGTCACGCAGTAGTGCGTGATTCCGTCGACCTCATAGGTGGGATTGGAATGGGTCGTGGGGCGCGAGGTCTCAAAGCAGCCGCCCTGATCGATCGAGACGTCGACCAGCACCGACTGCGGCTTCATCAGCGCGAGCTGGTCCCGGGTCACGACGCGCGGGGCGCGGGCGCCGTGCACGAGCACCGCCCCGATCACCAAATCGGCCTGCGGCAGACGCTGCTCGATCTCCAACGTCGAAGCGAAGCATGTGTCGGCGCGTCCACCGAACGCCACGTCCAACTCCCGCAGCCGGTCGATGTTGCGGTCGTAGACGTAAACCGTTGCCTCCATCCCGACCGCGATGAACGCTGCGTTCATCCCCACCACGCCGCCGCCGATGATGATCACGTTCGCGGCCGCGACGCCCGGTACGCCGCCCAACAGGATCCCGCGCCCGCCCAACGGCTTCTCGAGCATGAACGCCCCCGCCTGGGTGGCGATCTTGCCCGCCACCTCTGACATCGGCGCCAGCAGCGGCAGTCGACCACGCCCGTCCTCGACCGTCTCGTACGCGATGCAGGTCGCGCCCGAGGACATCAGCCCCTGAGTTAGCCCGGGGTCCGCGGCGAGATGGAGATAGGTGAACAGCACGTGGCGCGGCTCGAGCCGGGCCACCTCCGGGGGCTGGGGCTCCTTGACCTTGACGATCAGCGACGCCTCCGCGAACAACGCGTCGGCGTCGGGGAGGATCGTGGCGCCTTGGGCCGCGTAGGCCTCATCGACGATCGCGGATCCCAGCCCGGCGCCGCTCTGCACGTACACCTCGTGCCCGGCGTCGGCCAGCTCGCGCACGCCCGCGGGGGTCAGCGCCACCCGATATTCGTCTGGCTTTGTCTCGGTCGGGACGCCGACCTTCATCGCACCAGCTCCCGGCCCCGCAAGGCCAGCCAGAACTCGATCCGGTCACGGGCGTTGCCGAGGTTACGGCCGGTCAGCTCCTCGACCCTCCTGATTCGGTAGCGCAGCGTATGGCGATGGCAGAACAGCCGGCGAGCGGCACGCTCCCACTGCCCGTTCTCCTCGATGAACGCTTCCAGCGAGCGCATCAGCTCGCCACCGTACTGTCCCTCGCTGGTTTCAATCGGGCCGAGGATCGAGTCGCAGAAGAGCCGCAGGGCCTCGTCTTCTTGAAGCGAGAGCAGCAACTGGAACGATCCTAGGTCCCGGTAGGTCGCGAGGCCGTTCGCCTCCCCCCCGGGCAGTTGCGCGCCGAGCACTCCAGCGCCGTTGGGCTCGGCTGCCGCCCCCAGCGCGACCGCCTCCAGCGCGCAGCGTGCCTCGTGGAAGCTGCGACGCGCCTCGCCACTCGCGACCGCCCGTCCCACCCCGACTCGCAACGGCACGCCGAGCGCGGACGAGAGCCGCTCGCTGACGCGCTCGGCCAGCGCGAACAACTCGCTTTCGGCAAGCCCTCGCACCAGCGCACAGGTAAGCGACCCGGTCGAGGCGATCAACCCCGGGGCCGCCTCCTCCCGGAGCGCGGTAGCGAGCGTCGACTCGAGCGGCGCCGAGGACCCCCGACCGTTGTTCGGCCGCACGAGCACGATCGCCGCGACCCGTTCGGAGAGGCCAAACGGCTCCAGCCGCCGGGCCAGGTCCCCGCCGGCCAGCTCGCCGCTCACGACCGCCGCCAGCACGTCGCCGGCGAGCCGTCGCTCGGTGTCTCCAGCCACGCGCCCGCGGAGCAGCTCGAGCGCCACGATCGTGACCGCGTGATGCAGCGTGAGCCGGTCGAAGTCCGAGAGCGGCCCGCTGTCCTTCAGCGCAACCAGCCACGCCTCGGGTGCACGGTCGCCGTCGCTCGCGCTCGACCCCGGCGCTCCGTCGGCGGCCACCGGCAACGCCAGCCCGCGGTTTTCCTGCGCCGCCTCGGAGGGAAGGAACGACCGCGCCTCGCGCCGGCGGGCTCGCTCGCGCAGCTCTTCCTGCAGCGCGGTCAGTGAGTCGGGTGCCAGCGAGCGGCGGAAGGTCCGCTGTGCCAGCGGCTCGCCGCGGGCATCGAGCACCAGCACTGCGCCGCCGATCAGCGTCGCCAACGTGCCGGCCAGCGCGTCGAGCCCCCGCTCTGAGAGCACGATCCGCTCCAGGCGCTCGTGCGCGGCGAGCGCGCGACGCAGCACCGCGTACTGCTCATTCACGAGCCGCGTGAACGCGGCCTCGGTGACGGCGATGAACGGCAGCTCGTAAGGGACCTCGAACACCGGGAACTCGCGCTCCTCGGCCGCCTCCAGCACTGCCGCCGGCAGCTCGACGTGTCCGAACCCCGTCCCGAACCCGAGCCCCGAGAGCTGGTGGTCGGCGAGCCGGGCCACGTACTCCCGCTGGCGCTGTTCGCTCTCGAGCGGCATGCCGGTGGTGAGCAGCAACTCCCCTCCGGACAGCCATGGGGTCGGGTCGAGCAGCTCTGAGATGTGGACCCAGCGGACGTGAGCGTCGAGCCCTGACTCGCCGGCGAGCACCCGCACGTCGAGGTCCCGCAGCAGATCACGCAGGGTGAGCATCGCGCAAGGCTTATCGGCGCGGGCGCTCTCCCGCCTGGGCCTGGCGGCCAGGGGCGGCGGTGCCCGGCTTGTGAACGTGCATCCGCTCCGAGGCCTCCTCCAGCACCGGGCGAAGCACGGCCTCGATCTCCTGGAACTGGGTGGGGCCCGCGATCAGTGGCGGCGAGAGCTGGATCACGGGGTCGCCGCGGTCGTCGGCCCGGCAGATCAATCCGCGGCGGTACAGCTCGCCTGACAGAAAGCCGCGCAGCAGCGTCTCCGACTCCGAGTCGTCGAAGGATTCCTTCGTTTCCTGGTCCTTGACCAGCTCGATCGCCTGGAAGTAGCCCGCGCCGCGCACGTCACCGACGATCGGGATGTCTCGCAGCGACTCGAGCATCGCCCGGAACTCCGGCTCGTTGGTGCGCACGTTATCGAGGATCCCCTCGCGCTCGAAGGCGTCGAGGTTCGCGCTCGCGATCGCCGCAGACATCGGGTGCCCGGCGAACGTGAAGCCGTGCGTGAAGCTGGTCTTGCCGTCCAGGAACGGCTCGGCGAGTCGGTCCGAGGCGATCACGCCGCCCATCGGGGCGTACGCGCTCGTCAGGCCCTTGGCGGTCGTGATCATGTCGGGCAGGTAGTCGTAGCGGTACGCGCCGAACCACTCACCGAGCCTTCCCCACGCGCAGATCACCTCGTCGGAGATCAGCAGCACGTCGTACTCGTCACAGATCTCGCGAACGCGCTGGAAGTAGCCCTCGGGCGGTGGGAAGCAGCCACCGGCGTTCTGGACCGGCTCGAGAATCACCGCCGCGACGGTGTCCGGCCCCTCGAACTCGATCTTCTCGGCGATCGTCTCCGCCAGCTCGGCCTCGCTCATTCCGTGCGGGAGGCGGTAGGTATTCGTGTTGGGAACGTGCAGACCGCCGGGCGTCAGCGGCTCGAACGGCTGGCGCAGGTCGGTGATGCCGGTGGCCGACAAGGCGCCGAGGCTCGTGCCGTGATAGGCGACCTCACGCGCGACCACCTTGTGTTTATTGGGCTTGCCGGTCAGCTTGAAGTACTGGCGGGCCAGCTTCAGCGCCGACTCGACCGCCTCGCTGCCGCCGCTGGTGAAGAACACGCGGTTCAGGTCGCCGGGCGCGAGCGACGCGATCCGAGCCGCCAGCTCGATCGCCGGCGGGTGCGCGTAGGACCAGTTCGTGAAGAAGCCGAGCTCCTTGGCCTGCTCGGCCCCGGCCTGCGCGATGTCAGCCCGCCCGTGGCCGATGTTCACGCAGAACAGCGCTGACAAGCCGTCGATGTAGCGCTTGCCGTGCTCGTCGTAGACGTAGCACCCCTCACCGCGGACGATGATCGGGACGTCATGCGATTCATACGCCGACAGGCGGGTGAAGTGCATCCACAGGTGACGACGCGCGAGCTCCTGAAGGCCCCCTGCCTTGCTGCGAACCGCCTCCTCGATGCTTGCCATACCTCTCCTCCGACCGTTTGCCGTTTCGTACAACCGTAGCTGCATTTCGACGATCGCTCAATTGTCCTGCACGGCGAACTGCGCGCGAGGCGTTGGCCGGATCGGTGAGGGCGCTGGCGGGGGGTGAGCGGGTCCGGGCGCGTGTTTTCGCGCCTCGGGGGCGGGGCGCGTCTCCGCGCCAGGCCCGGCCCCACCGCCGCTTGAGGGCGCGAGCAACCGGGCGAACTGTGCCCGATGGCTAGGTCAGCGACTCGGCGGCGCGCAACGGGCCGGGCATCAGCCACGCGGCGGCCAACACGAATGCAAACGCCAAGCACTGGATGATCAGCGTCAGCGCGTTGCCGGACAGAGGATCTCCGAACACGATGATCCCGCCGACGATCCCGGACATGTTGGCTGCGGTGCCGGTGATCGCGATCACCGGTACCGCCTCACCGTCCTGAAGGCCCTTGGCGGAGGCGTAGAACGCGACGATGGACGCGCCGACCGTGAGCACTGTCCAAGGGCTCAGCAGCCCTATCGGCCCGGCCGAGCCGACGAGCCCGGAGATCGCCTTGATCGCCACGTCGGAGACGCCGAACAGGATTCCGGCGGCCGCCCCGAGCATGAAGCCGTGGTGGTGCGCGGGCGCGCCGATCCGAGGTCCGGCGATCAGCAACGTCCCCGCCGCGACGAGCCCGGCTTCGAACGCGATCATGCCCGGCACCGAGAACTGCGACTGCGCGCCGTGGGCGGGCGGAAGGGTCACGCCCAGCAGCATCAGCCCCGCTGCGGTCAACCCCAAGCCCACCCATTGACGAGCGCCGATCCGCAAACCGAACAGCCGCTCGGCCATCACCGCTAGCAGCACCACGCCGCCGGCCAGCACCGCCTGCACGATCGACAGCGGGGCGACCGCCATCGCCGCGACATGGAAGATCCACGCGCCGGTCGCAATTACCATCCCGATCGCGAACAGACGCGAGCGGAACAGCTCCCGGGCCGAGCGCAGCGGCCGGCGAACGTCGACCTTGGGTGCCGCGCACGCGCCTCGGTGCTTGAACAGGAAGCCGATGTTGGTCGCCAGGGCGCAGGCGAGCGCAAGCAGGATGCCGATCAGTGCGTTCATGCGTGGAAACCTGGACCGGAAACGGGCAGCCCCGTGTTCAGCCTCACGCTGCCTTTCGGCAGTGCAGACGGGCGCCTTGAATCCGCGGTATCAAGTACAGCAGATATCCGAGTGGGTGGCGCCACGCTCGCCAACTTCATCCTTCGACCTTCCCCTATCGCTCGTAAGCGCCGCGTATGGATCGGCCTCTGCTCCTGATCGACGTCGACGGTGTGATCTCTCTGTTCGGATTCGATCCGGCGCGACCGCCGGCGGGTGCGCTTCAGTTGGTGGACGGGATCGCGCATTTTCTTTCGGCCGCCGCAGGCGAACACCTGCGTCAACTCGGGGCCGAATTCGAGCTGGCCTGGTGCTCCGGATGGGAGGAGAAGGCAAACGAGTATCTCCCGCTCGCGCTCGGTTTACCCCGCGCGATCCCGTACGTAACGCTGTCAGCGGGGACGCCGACGGTCAGCGCAAATTGGAAGCTCGCGGCGATCGATGCATACGCCGGACATGACCGGGCGCTCGCTTGGATCGACGATGCCCACGACGACAGCTGCGTGCGCTGGGCCGCCACTCGCCCCGGCCCCACGCTGCTGATTGCGACCGAACCGGCGATCGGCTTGACGGCCGAGCACGTAGCGGAGCTGGTCGCATGGGCCGCGCAGCGGTCGCCGGTCGATCGCGGCTAGGGCTCGAACGCGCCGTGCCGGCCCTCGCCGGCACGGAACCGCTCGAGTCCCGGCCGCGCAAGGGTCAGCGATCGCAGCCCGTGGCGGAACTCGGTCTCGATCGCTTGCGCCTCCGTCAGGCCTTCGGCCTCGAGCAGCGACAGCCGGTCCTCCCGCATGCAGAGCTGCGGAAATCGCGCCAGCTCCTTGGCCAGTGCCTCGGCGGCCGCGCGGCTCTCACCCGCCGGGACGAGCCGATTGACGAGCCCGATCTGCAGCGCCTCACCGGCCGCGACCGCGCGCCCGGTGAGGATCATGTCCATCGCCCGGCTGGCGCCGATCAGCCGCGGAAGCCGAACGGTGCCGCCGTCGATCAGCGGCACTCCCCAGCGGCGGCAGAAGACGCCGAACACCGCTCCCTCCTCTGCTATCCGCAGGTCGCACCACAAGGCCAGCTCCAAGCCGCCGGCGACGGCGTGGCCCGCGACCGCGGCGATCACGGGCTTTGACAAGCGCAGTCGCGTCGGCCCCATCGGACCGTCGCCGTCGAGCGCGACGCGGTTTCCAGCGGCGGTTCCGGCGGCGTGAAGATCGGCGCCGGCGCAGAACACGCCCCCTTCGCCGTGGAGCACGGCGACCGCCGCATCGGAGTCGCCCTCGAAGGCCCTGAACGCATCGGCCAGCGCCGACGCCGTGGCGCCGTCGACCGCGTTGCGGCGCTCTGGCCGGGACAGCAGCACCGTGGTCACCGGCCCGTCTCGCTCGACGCGCACCACTGGACGCACTACCGGCGGTCCCCCACCGCTCCGCGCACGAAGGTCCGGATCGCGGCGACCACGCGCTCGGGCGATGGCTCGGCGTCTGACAGCGGAGAGATCGGCCCGACCAGCGCCTCCCCGCAGCCCCCGACGAGCGCCGCGGCCGTGAGCTCGACATCCTGGTTGGGCAGCTCACCCGCCTCGATCGCGCGCCGCAACGTGTCGGCCACGAGCGACGCGTAGCGGGCGCGGTACGCGAGCCGCTCAGCATCGACCAGCGGGTCGACGGGCTCGGCGAGCAGCGCCCAGGTCAGCCGCGGCCTCGCGAGCGCGCGCGAAGCGAACGTGGCCAGCACGGTCTCCAGCCGGTCCACATGCGAGCCACCCGCCGGCACGCCGTCGGCGGAGGCGCGCATCACATCGAGCTCGCGGTCACAGGCAGCCCGGAACAGCTCGACGAATAATTCCTCCTTGGAGGCGAAGTGTCGGTACAGCGTCCCCGCCGCGACCCCCGCTCGATCTGCGATCGCGAGCACCGATGCGGCCCCGTACCCGCCGTCCTCCACCACCTCCCGGGCGGCGGTCAGCAGCCGCAGGCGCGTTCCGGAGCCGGCCGGTTTGCGATGCGAGGAGCCAGCGAGCAGCGGTGGGGTCGCGGCACTCACGCCGGCAGCGCCCGATCGAGGATCGCCCCAGCGTCCACTCCGGCGGGAAGCGTGCCATAGGCCCGGCCGCCCTCGCCACCGAGGCGAGCCGCGCAGTAGGCGTCGGCCACCGGCGACGGTGAATGACGGACGAGCAGCGAGGCCTGGAGCGCCACCGCTAGCTCTTCGACCATGTGGCGCGCTTGGAACTGGGCGTCTTGATCGAACGCGCCGGCAAGCCGGGCGCGGACGCGCTCCAGGTGGGAATCGAGGCGGCGGTCGCCCCCGGCGGCCAGCTCGCATTCGGCCAGGTACGCAGTCAGCCCGGCCGGCTCCTTGACGATCGCCCGCAGCACGTCAAGCGCGGAGACGTTGCCCGAGCCCTCCCAGATGGAGTTCAGCGGGGCGTCGCGGTAAAGCAGCGGCAGCCCGGAATCCTCCACGAAGCCGTTACCGCCCAGGCATTCGAGCGCCTCGGCCGCGTGAGCGGGGGCGGACTTGCAGACCCAGTACTTCATCACGGCCGTGGCGAGGCGCCTGAAGGGTCCATCCTCGGCGTCGTCGTAGCCGCGCGCCACCCGCATTGCCGCGACCGTCGCGGCTTCTGACTCGATCGCCAGATCGGCGAGCACGTTGCGCATCGCGGGCTGCTCGACGAGCGGCGCGCCGAACGCGCTGCGATGGCGGGCATGGTGAACCGCTTCGAGCGTGCCACGGCGAAGCGTGGTGGCGGCACCAAGGAGGCAGTCGAGCCGAGTGTGGTTGACCATCCTGATGATCGCTGGAACGCCGCGCCCCTCCTCCCCGACGAGCCGGCCGTGGACGCCGTGGAATTCGACCTCGGCAGAGGGCAGCGAGCGCGTCCCGAGCTTGTCCTTCAGGCGCTGGAACTCCAGCCCCGGCCCACGCGGCACCAAGAAGCAAGATAGACCTGCGGGGGCCTGCGCCAGCACCAGAAACATCGCGCATGGGGGATATGAGCAAAACCACTTGTGGCCGTTGAGCTCGTAGCGCCCATCGCCGAGCGGCTCGGCGCGAGTCAGGTTGGCGCGGACGTCGGAGCCGCCCTGGCGCTCGGTCATGGCCATCCCGGCGAGGGCGCCCGACTCGTAGTCGGAGCTCGTCAAGCGCGGCTCCCACTCTGCCGCGAGCTCGGGCGCAGCTGCCCGGAGCGCGGGCACCGCCGCATGGGTCATCGACACCGGGCACATCACGCCGGCGTTGACGTTGCCCCACAACATGAACAGGGCCGCGCGCACCACATGGGCCCCTGGGCGCTGCTCTCGCCACGGGAGGCTGTGGATCTGCCGCTCGACCGCGCCGCGCAGCAGCCAATGCCAGGACGGGTCTAGCTCCACCTCGTCGATCCGCTTTCCATACCGGTCGTGCGTGTGCAGGATCGGCAGGTTTCGCTCCACTCGGCGCCCATGCTCGAGCGCGGCTTCGCTGCCTGCCGCACTCCCGACCTCGTGCGCGCGCTCGAGCCCCCAATCGCCGCCCTCACGCGCAAGCGCCTCGCGCAGCGCCAGGTCGAGGTCAAAGAAGTTGACCGGGTGCAGCGGCGGGGCCTGGTTTCGAACCTCGTGTGCCGGGTCGGTGAGCTCGATCGTTGCCATCGCTGCTCCTCGCTCAGAGTCGTCGGGGGTCGGGGTCGGTCAGGTCACCACGACGCACATGTGAATCAGGATTCACATGCTAACAGGCGGGGCGGGCGGCGCGGCGCGGCGCGGCGCGCGCGGGCAGGCGGGGGCGGGCGGGGCGG
>JAFAZB010000516.1 GCA_019240015.1 Solirubrobacterales bacterium | reverse complement strand
ACGAGCAGCGCCGCCGCCGCGAGGCGTATCTCGCCGACCGCGAGCTCGACCAGCTGCTCGCCGCGACCAACGAGCGCCGGCGCGCCCGGGGCCTGCCCGAGCGCACGCGCGAGGACGTGCGGCGCGAGTTCGGTCCGGGTCGCGCCGGCGCGGACTAGCTCGGCGCCGGCCGGCGCGGCGAGGTGGCGCGTTGCCTGATCATCGGTTGCGGGTGTCGAGGGCGTGCGCTGACCCGGGAGCTGCGGGCGCGGGGTCAGGCGGTCCGGGGCACCACCAGGGATCGCTCCGGGCTCGAGCTGATCGAGCGGGCCGGCGCTGAGCCATTCCTCGGCGATCCCGACCGGGTCGCGACGCTGGCGCCGGCGCTGGCCCAGGTGAGCGTCGCCTGCGTGCTGCTCGGATCGGCGACCGGGAGCCCGGAGCAGCTCGCGGCGCTCCACGGCACCCGGCTCGAGATGCTGCTCGCGCGGATGCTCGACACGACCGTCCGCGGAATCGTCTACGAAGCGGCCGGCGGGCCGGACCCGACCCTGCTGCGTGGCGGGGCCGACCGGGTGCGGGCGGTCTGCGAGCGCTCGCGGATCCCCTACCGGCTGCTGAGCGCGGATCCAACCGACCACCCCGCGTGGCTCGAGGCGGCCGGGGCGGCGGTCGACGCAGCGCTCGCGGGCCACGCAATCTCGACTTGATCGGTGAGGTATGCCCGGGGCGCGGAGCCGATCGCGCTATCCTCCACGCAAAATAGGTAAAAGACGACTGGAATTTCCAGCGCTCAGATCAGGAGGCGGACTGTGGCCGATTATGCGAACGACGTACTGGTGGAGCCCGAGTGGCTCGAGCAGCATCTCGACGACGACTCGATCAGGATCGTCGAAGTGGATGAGAATCCCGCGCTCTACCAGGAGGCCCACATTCCGGGGGCGATCGGGTTCGACTGGCGCCAGGACCTCCAGGATCAGGTCAAGCGCGACTTCCTCGGGCCCGAGGAGTTCGGCAAGCTGTTCGGCGAGCGCGGGATCTCCGACGATCACCAGGTGATCCTGTACGGCGACCGCAACAACTGGTTCGCCGCCTACACCTACTGGTATCTGAAGTACTACGGCCACGACAACGTCAAGCTGCTCAACGGGCCGCGCGAGCGCTGGATCTCCGAGGACCGGCCGACCACCACCGATCTGCCCCAGCACCCGGCGGCGAGCTTCCACGCCAAGCCGGGCGACGACACGATCCGCGCCAAGCGCGACGAGGTCCTCGAAGCGCTCGAGGACTCCCATCGGCTGGTCGACGTCCGCTCGCCCCAGGAGTTCTCCGGCGAGCTGATCGCGATGCCCGGCTATGAGAACGAGGGCGCGCAGCGCTCCGGTCACATCCCCGGCGCGAAGTCGATCCCGTGGGCCCAGGCGGTCAAAGAAGACGGCACCTTCAAGTCGGCCGACGAGCTGCGCGAGCTGTACGGCGGCAAGGGCGTCCTGAGCGGCGACCCGATCATCGCCTACTGCCGGATCGGGGAGCGCTCCGCGCACACATGGTTCGTGCTGCACGAGCTGCTCGGCGAGCAGGACGTCAAGAACTACGACGGCTCGTGGACCGAGTGGGGCAACCTCGTCAACGTCCCGATCGAAAAGGACTAGCGACACGCGTAAGAGCGCGCGGCGCATGCGCCGCGCGCCCGGCGCCGCATGCGGCGCGCATGCGCGCCCCCGAAAACACCCTTACAGCAGCGGGCCGACCCGTTCGAGCAGGTCGCGCAGGATCCGGGCGGTCGCGCCCCAGATCAGGTGCCCGTCGAGCTGGTAGGTGTCGGTGCGGATCGGGATCCCCCGGCGCACCAGGCGCCGCTGCCGATAGCCCGCGCGGAGTGCCGGCAGCGAGAGCTCGAGCACCCGTGCCACTTCTCGCGCGCTGAGTCGCCAGGCGCGTCCCGGCTCGATCATCCCCACGAACGGGTACACCGCGTAGCCGCTCACGATCGTCGGCGTCGGTCGCAGGGCTCCGAGGATCTCCACCTCGCCGGCGGCTAGCCCGATCTCCTCCTCGGCCTCGCGCAGCGCGGTTCGCTCGAGGTC
>JAFAZB010000409.1 GCA_019240015.1 Solirubrobacterales bacterium | reverse complement strand
AAGCACTTCCCGATCAAGCGCGGGGTCATCATCCAGCGCCAGATCGGCGCGGTGAAGGCGGTCGACGGGGTCTCATTACAAGTGCAGCGCGGCGAGACCCTCGGGATCGTCGGCGAGACCGGCTGCGGCAAGAGCACCACCGCGCGGCTGATGGTCCGTCTGCTCGAGCCGAGCGCCGGCACGATCCACTTCGACGGCGAGGACATCACCAAGCGCTCGGGTGCGCGGCTGAAAGAGCTGCGCCGCGAGATGCAGATGATCTTTCAGGACCCCTACTCCTCCTTGAACCCTCGCAAGCCGGTCGGGTCGATCATCGCCGAGCCGTTCGCGATTCACGGGCTGCTGAAGTCCGAAGGGGAGCGCAAGAAGCGGGTGCAGGAGCTGATGGATCGCGTGGGACTCCACCCCGAGCACTACAACCGCTATCCGCACGAGTTCTCGGGCGGGCAGCGGCAGCGGATCGGCGTGGCGCGCGCGATCGCGCTCGAGCCGAAGCTGCTGGTCGCCGACGAGCCGGTGTCCGCGCTTGACGTCTCGATCCAAGCTCAGGTCCTGAACCTGCTCCGGGGTCTGCAGCGCGACCTCGGCCTGACGCTCGTGTTCATCGCCCACGATCTCAGCGTGGTTCGGCACATGTGCGACCGGGTCGCGGTGATGTACCTGGGCAAGATCGCGGAGCTCGCGCGCAGCGATGACCTGTATACGTTCCCGCGTCACCCCTACACCGGCGCGCTGCTCTCGGCCGTACCGGTCCCCGATCCGATTGGCGGCCGGCGCGAGCGCCAGCTCCTGTCGGGCGATGTCCCAAGCCCCGCCAATCCGCCGCAGGCCTGCCGCTTTCATACCCGCTGTCCCAAGGCGCAGGAGCTGTGCTCGGAAGAGGAGCCGCCGCTCGAGACCAAGGGAACGCGCTCGCTCGCCGCATGCCACTTCCCGCTGAGCGCCGAGGAGGTCAGGCTGCGGCTGCCGCTCGCGCTGACCGGCGCCGACGGGGGTGCCCGAGCCGCCGGTGAGTGAGCCGCGGCTCGCGCCAGCGGTGCCCGGCCGGCCTACGAATCCGGCGCCTGCTCCGTCTCCGGCTCCGAGTCCTCGTCCTCGACGTAGAGCGATTCGCGCGCGAGCTCTTCGCCCCCCTTTCCCCACAGCTTGACCTCCAGATAGTCAGAGCGGTAGTTGTCGGGCGCGATCAGCGTGAAGCGCTGCTCGACCAGCGCGCACTGGTCCACGGCCAGGTTCGCCAGCTCGGCTGTGACGACCGCCCCGCCGGGTATCAACGGCACCCCCCAGACGAGCGTCATCTCGGCGGTCTTTCCCTCCTCGCCGCGCCAGGTGCCGATCACGTCGTCGTTGAGGTCGAGCTTCCAGTCGGGGTTGGACTCAGCGAGCTCGGCGGTGAACTCGGCGCGTGCCTGGAAGTCCCCCGGGCCGCCCGAGGCCTCGCTGAACGACACGAATCCGAACAGCTCATAGCCGGTGCTGGTGCGGGCGACCGCGGGGATGTAGGCACGCCCACCGAAGGTCCGATCGGGAAACCACACGATTTCTCCCGGCTCGCCGAGCTCCTCGCCGTCGCTGTCGATCTCGCTGCAGGCGGCCAGGAAGTGGTTGCGCAGCGTGTCCGCCCACCGTCCGTAGGGGAGCGGCTCCTGCGGCGGTTCCGCGGCAAAGCTGATCACGAAGCGATCCGTCGGCGGCACGGCGGGAGAGCCTACGCGCTCAGAACGCGCCGCGGCGGCTCAGGACCGCGGGAATCGTCTTCAGCAGGATCGACAGATCGAGGAACATCGACCAGCGCTCCAGGTACAGGAAGTCGAGCCGGACGAGATCGTCGAAGTCGAGCTCGGCCCTGCCCGAGACCTGCCACAGGCCGGTGATCCCCGGGAGCACGAGGTAGCGCTTCTTGTGCCACTCCTCGAGTCGCTCGAAGTCACGCATCGGCAGCGGACGGGGACCGACCAGCGACATCTCGCCGCGGACCACGTTGGCGAGCTGCGGAAGCTCGTCCAGCGAGTAGCGGCGCAGGAAGCGGCCGACGGTGGTCAGCCGTGGGTCGCGGCGAATCTTGAACAGCGCCCCCGACTGCTCGTTGAGCGACTCGAGGTCGGCCTGGATCTGATCCGCGTGCATGCGCATCGTGCGGAACTTGAAGCAGTGAAACGGCTTGCCTGCCATCCCGGGCCGCTCCGAGCGGTAGATCACCGGACCGCGCGAGCTCAGCTTGACCGCCAGCGAGATCGCCAGCAGGACCGGCGAGAGCACGATCAGCCCGACGGTCGAGAGCACCAGGTCGAAGGTGCGCTTGAGCGCGTAGTCGATCCCCTCGAACACGGGCGGGCGCAGCGTGAACAGCGGCACGGTCTGGCCAGGGACGAACTCGGCTCGGTCGAACAGGATCTCCATCGTCGACGGCGCGACGTGCACGGTCACGCCTCGCTGGTGGCAGCGGTCCACCAGATCCACCGCTCGCTCCTGCGGGAAGTCGGGGTCGGCGATGATCACCTCCTGGATGCGCTCGGTCGCGAGAATCTGCGGCAGGTCCTCGAGCGACCCGAGCGACCGCAGTCCGTTCTGGGGCCGTCGCGTCAGCGAGATGTATCCGACGAGGTCGACGCGCGTGCGAGCGCGGCCGGCCAACGCGTGGGCCACCGCCTCGATGTGCTTGCCAGAGCCGACCAGCAGGGCGCGCCGGCGGTAGCCCGCGCGCTCCAGCAGTCGTCCGGTGAACCGCAGGTAGAGCTCACGCAGCCCCGCGATGTACACGGTGCCGAAGAACAGCGAGCCGTAGAAGATGTAGTAGCTGGAGAAGTGCTCACCGCTCGCGAGCGCGAACACCAGCGCGATCACGGTCGTTTGGAAGAGCGCCGTCGCGATCTTGCCGAGCCCGGGGCGGCGTGGTCGATCGGAGTACAGGTCGACGCGCGCGAACATCAACACCGTGACCAGGTAGGCAAATGCCACCCATGGCCGCGTCTCACGCCAGGCGGAGCCGACGTCGAAGTGATCGCGGAGCGCCAGCTTCACCAGCAGGGCGGTGAACAGCGCGCCGGCCACGCCGATGTAGTCGAGCGCGAGCAGCGTCGCCACGCGGGTGACCCGTCGCAGCGTCTCCAACCGGAGGATGAACAGCAGCAGCGGCGGCCGCTTACGCCTGACGTCGCGCTGGGGCAGCGACAGCGAAACGGGACTACCGCTGCTCCCGTTGGTCCGGGTGCGCTCGACCTCTTTTTGCTCGATCGTCACGCGTCAGTTCACGGCGCTCAGCGTTCCCCCACCTTGGTAACGGTATCTTGACAACGAAGTTACGCGTAACCCGCTCCGCGATTGCGCTGGCGAGGAAGTAAAACCGCTCTGCCGGGGGGCCAATACCGGCCCCGAGCGCTAAGGAATCGCACCCACCAGCGTCTCGACGCCCGACTGCTCGATCGTGCGCCGCAGTCCCTCTCGCAGGTCCACGATCGGCTCCCAGCCCAAGATCTCACGCGCCAGCGCGATGTCTGGCTGGCGGACCTGGGGGTCGTCGGCGGGCAGCGCCTCGAACACGATCTCCGACGCGGAGCCCGTCACCTCGACCACCGCCCTGGCCAGCTCGAGCAACGTGAACTCGTTCGGATTGCCCACGTTGACGGGATCGTGGTAGCCCGATTCGGCGAGCGCGATCACGCCCCGGATCAGGTCGTCGACGTAGCAGAACGAGCGGGTCTGGGAGCCGTCGCCGAACACGGTGATCGGGCGGTCCTGGAGCGCCTGGCGCAGAAACGTCGGGATCGCGCGGCCATCGTGGGGGCGCATCCGAGGGCCGTAGGTATTGAAGATCCGAACGATCGCGGTATCCACGCCTTGCTGACGGTGGTAGGCCATCGTCAGCGCTTCCGCGTAGCGCTTGGCCTCGTCGTACACGCCTCGAGGGCCGATCGGATTGACGTGGCCCCAGTAGCTCTCGGGCTGGGGGTGGACCTTGGGGTCGCCGTATACCTCGCTGGTGGAGGCGGTCAGGAACCGGGCCCGGTGGCGCTTGGCGAGTCCAAGTGTGTGGTGGGTGCCGTACGAGCCCACCTTGAGCGTGTGCAGCGGGAGCCGCAGGTAGTCGATCGGGGACGCCGGAGAGGCCAGGTGGTAGACGAAGTCGATCGGCTCCTCGACGTAGTACGGCTCGATGATGTCGAGGTTGAGGTGCACGAAGCCCTCGTCGCGGATGTGCTGGATGTTGGCCAGCGAGCCGGTCTCCAGGTTGTCGACGCAGATCACCCGGTGCCCGCGACGGAGCAGCTCGTCGCAAAGATGGGAACCTAGGAACCCGGCGCCGCCCGTGACAAGGCAGGTAGCCATGCCCACAATCTACAGCGCCTCCCGGCCGCCGATCTGCCAGCCCGGATACCCGTCCAGCCGGCCGGGCCGGGGTGGGGCTGGGGGTCCGGGCCGGGGTGGGGCTGGGGTCCGGGCGCGATCCGCCCCCGCCAACACGCGCCCGACACCAACTACGCGCGCGCGCGCTCGAGCGTCTCGAGCCCCAGCCCCTCGGGTGCGTGCAGCGTCAGCATCTGCGCCCGCACGTCGGCCGGTGGCCGGGTGCGCAGTGAGATCGCGATCATGGTCCCGAATCCGACCGGCACCGAGATGATCGCGGGTTGCGTGAGGATCGCCTGGAGCGCGCCGCCGAGGCCGGAGGCCCCGAGCGCGAGCCCGAGCACGATCGCCCCGATCGCGCACACCCCGCCGGCCAGCATCCCGACCGCCGCGCCCTGGGGCGTCAGGCGCGACCACCAGATGCCGAGCACGAACAGCGG
>JAFAZB010000398.1 GCA_019240015.1 Solirubrobacterales bacterium | reverse complement strand
GGGGCGTGGGACCGGGCGAGCGAGCGGCGCGCGCCGATCGTCAAAATCTCCCACTCGCGCTGTCGCTCGCAGGGGTGGGCACGTTTTGGTGCGACGAGGTGATGGCTAGCGGACCCACCCCTGAAAACGAGTCGGGGTGTGTGCGATTTGGTGCGATCGGGACGGCCGCGAACTGGCGGTCGCGGGGGCGTCGCGCCCGCGCCGCCGGCCCCTTACGGGCTGTTGGCGATCGCCACCACGTACACCGGCACCCACAGCAGCAGCCCCAGGATCCCCAGCACGAGCCCCGGCGGGACCGACCTCGGACTCGCTGAAGCCCGCGTACGGAGGCCGATCGCTACCGCGAGCACCGATGCCACGAGCGGGAGCAGGAAGATGCCGAGCGCAAGGCCGACGATCCCGAGGATCAGCGAGTTGCGGCGGTCGTGCAGGTGCGCGGGCCTGGCGGTGCCCGGGCCGTCGGCGGTGGCGGGACTCGCCGCGCCCGCGTCGTGGGCGGGATTGAGCTGCCGGCGCAGCGCGGGGATCCGGCTGCGCTGAAGCAGGTCCATGGCCGTCGCGCCGCCGATCCGAGAGATTCGCCACTTGCAGAACGCCAGGTCGGTGACCTGCCGATGCCTGCGGCGCAACCGGTACAGGCCGATCAGCTGACCGGAGAGCGCGAGCGCGCCATAGGCTCGCAGCCGGGCGCCGTAGTGCGTGACCAGCTCGGATTCCGCCGCCGTGATCACGCCCGCCGAGACCTCCTCGGCGAGCTCTTGCACCAGCACCGCACGCTGGTAGCGGATCCAATAGGCCAGCGCCGCGAAGAAGGCCACGATCGTCCCGTAGTCGAACACGTGCAGCACGACCAAGGCGTGCCGGACCGTGGCGTTGATCTGGCTCACGAGCTGGGCCGGAAGCTGCTGACCCTCGATCGCGGCCGCGGTGGTGTGAAAGCCGTACTTGGCGGTCAGGAACACCGACACGAGCCCGTCGTGCACGAAGTGCAGGAACATCGCGACGCCGAGGCCCAGCAGCGTGAACCCGAGCCTCGCTCGCAGCGTCCGGCTCCAGGTGGCCAAACCAAGCCCCGCCCCGAAGCTCGCGGTGAACACCGCATGTCCGAGCAGCAGCAGGCCCAGGAACCCGAGCCGCAGGTGCAGCACCCCGAGCCCGTACCGCTGCCCGTAGGTCAGGTCCTCGATGAACCCGAAGCCAAGCCCGATCGCGGCCCCGTACACCATCCCGTCGAGCGGTCCGTCGAACTCGGCGTTGCCACGTCGGCGCGCCCGAAGGCGCGAGAGGAGGTACAGCGCCAGCAGCGCGAGCCCCTTGGCCGGCTCCTCGTCGGTGGGCGCGACCCACGCCGCCCCCCACACCGCCGCGAAGTCCGGGGACAACGCCGCCAACCGCGCGTCGTTGATCGGCGCCGCGATCGAGGTCGCGAAGATGCCACCCCAGATCGCGAGCAGCGCCACCAGCCAGACCGGCTCGCGCTCCCAGACGTCGAGGAAGCGAATCAGGAGCAAGAGCAGGACCAGCTGCGCCAGCGCCGAGCTGACCGCCTCTCCGGGGAGGGTCTGCGCGCCCAAGCTCGCCAGCCTACTTGCGCACGACCGCCCGGCTGCCTGGTTGCGCACGAGCCCCGGCTTCCCTACTATTACGTTATGCGATCTATCGGAGAGCGATCTACGGATCCGGGCTTGCTCGTGCTGACCAGTCTGGCCGGCGGGCCCAAGCACGGCTACGCGATCACCACCGACGTGGAGGAGGTGTCGGGCGTGCGGCTCGGCCCGGGAACGCTGTACGGGGCGCTCTCGCGACTGGAGGAAAAAGGCCTGATCGAAGCGCTGCCCGTCGATGAGCGGCGGCGCCCGTACCGTTTGACGGGTGCCGGCGCGGCCGCGTTGGAGGAGCACCTGCACCGGATCGCGCAGGTCGCCCGCAGCGGCCTGCATCGCCTACGCGCGAGCGAGGCGCTGCGATGACGCGGCGGCTGGCGCAACAGGCGTTGTACCTGTATCCGCTTGCCTTCAGGCGGCGCTACGGCGACGAGATGCGCGCGCTGCTCGACCAATCACCGACCAGGGCGGTGACGGTGCTCGACCTCGTCCGCGGCGCGCTGGTGGCCCACCTCCGCCCGCGTGGCGACCTGGCCGAGCTGGTCGCGCCTGCGGATCGCGTGCGCGCCAGCGCGAGCGGCGTGTTGTTCTGCTGGGTCCTGCTCTCGATCGCCGGATTTGGGTTCTACAAGTCGACCGAGGACGCCCCCTTCGGCGCTGCGGGCCATGCCCATCCGCTGCTGCGTGCGGCTCACCTCGCGATCCAAGGGGTGGCGCTCGTGGGGTCGGGGGCGGTAGTGCTCGGGGCGCTGCCGCTGATCGTGGTCGCGCTCGCTGAGGCCCGGCGACGCCCGGCCCTGCGCAGGCTGGTGAGCCTGCCGCCGCTCGCGGTGCTGGTGTTCGCGGCGCTCACCGGTGTGCTGGTCGTGGTCGCGAACTCGAACCGTCCGGGGAGCCCGAGCACGGTGGGCGGCGCTGTGTTCGTGGCCTGGGGTGTGATCGGGGTCGCGTGCGCCGCCGTGTGCGTGATCGCCGCGCGGGCGGCGCTGTTCGCGGTGCCGCTGTCGAGGCCCAAGCTGCTGACGGCCTACGCGTGCGCGGCGACGGTGACGGTCGCGATGGCGGTGATCGCACTCGCCACGCTGCTGTACGCGATTGCGCTGCCAGCCGACGCGCCGCGCTTGGCCGACCTGTACGACGGCCCGTTCCAGATCGTCACCACGACGATCTCCCTAGCGGCACAAGTGGTCGTGATGGCGATCGCCGTCGCGCTCGCCTCGACGACGACGCGCCGAGGCTGGCGGGCGGCGGGGGCGCTGCGGGCGAGCTAGGCGCGACCGCAGCAGGCCAGTACCTCGCGGCCAGCTGACCGTCAAGCTGCTCGCGGCTCAGGCCTCGACCTTGACGGCCACCTCGTAGGCCTCGACCGAGACGCGCTGGCCCAGCCCTCCGGGACGCGGCGGATCCATCGAGCTCAAGGCGGCGTCTCCCTGCCGAAGATCCTCCTCGGTCTCGAACAGCGTGATCGAGATCACCTTGCCGTCGTCGGGCTTGTGCAGCACGAGCAGAGCGACGGCGGGTACGCCCTCCGGCGGGCCGTCTGCCGCCCGGCGGTTGAGGTCCTCGAGTCCCCGCCGTAATGTGTCGGGATCGCTGGTTTGGAACGTAGCCACCCGCGCGTGCATGTGATCACCTCTCGATCGAGTACGGCGGCAGACTAGTCGGCGTTGAGAGGGTGGATGTGCATTAGAGGGTGGGGAATGATCTCGACGAGCGTCGGAGCGTGAGCGGCGAGCGACCCAGTCGTAGCTCGAATCGCACGATGCCGCCGTGCACGGTGATCCCGCAGCTCGTGTACGACGACGTCGGAGAGGCGATCGACTGGCTGTGTGAGAAGTTCGGGTTCGTCGAACGCTGGCGAGCCGGCGATCATCGCGCCCAGCTGTCCCTCGGCGATGGGACCGTGGTGGTGACGGAGCCGCGTACCTCGAAGGCGCTCCCCGGACGGCAATCCGTGCTGGTCAGGGTCGATGACGTCCGCGCCCACCATGAGCGAGCCCGCGAGCGAGGCGCGCGGATCATCCAGGAGCCCAACGACTTCCCCTACGGCGAGCGCCAGTACACCGCGGAGGACCTCGGCGGGCACCAGTGGTCGTTCTCCGAGTCGATCGCGGACGTCGCGCCGGAGGATTGGGGCGGCACATCGGGGCCCGCGCTGAGGGCCGCATCACCTCCGCGGGTGGACGCGGAGGCGCGCGGTCGCCCGCTCATCTCGGCGATGCTGATCGTGCCCGATGGCGAGCAGGCGGTCGCTTGGTACAAGGACGCTCTCGGAGCGACTGAGCTTTGGAATCTGGGCGGCGTCGCCGGACTCGAGATCGACGGCGCTCCGTTCTTCATCCACGAGAGCAATCCCCGCAACCCCGCCGAGGACAGTCCCGATCGCGTCGGCGTCACATCGGCGCGGGTCGAGTTGTTCACGGGCGATCCGGACGGTTTCATCGAGCGCGCCCTCGCCGCGGGGGCGACCGCGGGCCCCGAGGTCGAGGATCACGACCGCCCCTGGGGAACTCACCGCCAAGGCGGGTTTCGCGATCCGTTCGGTCACACGTGGTCCGTCGGTGACACCTCGCCACTGGGACGTCTGGCGCGATGACACACCTGCTGTCGAAGAACGTGTGGGAGGACTGATGAACATCGCTGTGATCGGCCCGGGGCGCATCGGCGGGAACATCGCTCGCCGGCTGGCTCGCGCCGGCCATCAACTGACGCTGAGCTTCGCGCGCGACGAGCATGCGCTCGCGCGCTTGGCGGACGAGATCGGCGCGCGGGTCGATACGCCGGCGGCGGCCGTCGCGGCCGCGGACGTCGTCGTGTTCGCAGTGCCCTGGAGCGCGATCCCCGAGGCGCTCCAGCAGGCGGGCGCGCTGGATGGAAAGATCGTGATCGACACGACCAACCAATTCGGGTCCGGTGAGATGCCGCGGTCCGGCCAGACGGCGGCGGCTTTCAACGCCGGGCGGATGCCCGGTGCGCGGTACACGAAGTCGTTCAACACGCTGACCGCCGCGTTCCAGGTGCAGGTAGCCGAGCGGCCCCACGAACAGCGC
>JAFAZB010000388.1 GCA_019240015.1 Solirubrobacterales bacterium | reverse complement strand
TGCCGGCCGCTGGCGTGGAAGTCGTGGTAGGGCTCATAGCGCGGGGAGATCTTCATCGCCGCGTCGTACACCGCGGCCTGCACATAGGACATGTAGAGAAGCCCCTCGGTCTGGTAGATCGGTCGCGCCGGGGCGCCTGGCGGGTCGAGCACCCTGGCCGCGCGGACGGCATCGACCGCGGTTGCGTTCCAATCGAGCGCGACCGCCGCCGAGGTCACCCCCGCGTCCCCGGCTCGCCACCCCCCCGCCGCCGCCGCCGAAGAGGCCTCCACGCCCGCGAAAGCAGCCACAGCCGCGAGCACGCTCACCATCCGCACCGCGTATCTCAGAACCCCGCCGCACGCACGCATCGGCCCCCAGCCGCAGGGCTCCTGGCCACCGTCTCTATACGAGCATCGCGGCGGGATCAGGGAGTCCGTGGCGCTCGTGCGAGCGGCCGGTTCCTGACGGTCCGTCGCCGACGCTCTCACAGCGCCCGGTCCCGCCAAGCCACGCGAGCCGTGCCCGGCGCGCCGTCTTGTCTTCAGCATTTCTTCTCCTCCTCGATTTTGGGTGAAAAGGGATCTCCCACGCCGGGCCAAAGCGAGCTTTAGCTGCGTCGTTGAGCATCAGCCGGTCAGCTTGCCGTCGCTGCCGACCGTCCGGGCCGGCGCGTGCGGCGCTCGGAGACCACGAGTACGACGCCCAGCGCGAGCATCGAGACCGCGAAACCGGCCGCGGCGCCGATGCCCGCGTCAACCCAGTCAAACCCGCTGCCGGGGCCGGTCATGCGCACGATCATCGTCGGGGTGCTGGCGGGTGGAAGGCCGGCCAGGCTGAACTTCGCGTTGCGCGGCAGGGAAGGCTGCTTGGCCGCGGCGGGGGACTGTGGTCCGAAGTTCTGCTGGTACGCCGCGCGTGCCGCACGCGTTCCCGGCGCGGGCAGGATCGGCGGCCCGACGGGACCGGTCTGGGTGGTCTGCTGATGGGGGTTCGGCCGCACAACCGGGGCGCCGGTTGTGACCTGACCGGCCGGGCTTGCGCTCGACGCCGGGCTGGATGCCTGCGTGCTCGGGATGCCTGCGGGGACGTCGGAGCCGTTGACTTTAATATCGATTGGTCTCGCCGAGACGGGCGCCGCGGCGGCGCTGATGGCGAGCGCTAGCGCGACTGCGGTGCTGATGCGGTGGCGGCTGGTCATCAAGACTCACTCCTTGTTGCTCGCGATCGCGCGGTGCGATCGATCGTCGGAACCGTGAAGCTCGCCGGTCAACAGACGGTCGATGCCGGTCAAGAATGAGTAAACGCGTCGGTCAGCGCCAGCGCTTGCGGGGTGATCGCGCCGTGGTAGCGTTGACTAGGGGGACGAAGACGGTGGTTGAGTTCCGAGTCCTGGGGTCGCTGGAAGCGGTCGAACAAGACCGTTCGCTACCGCTCGGTAGCCCCAAGCAGCGGGCCCTGTTGGCAGTGCTGCTCATGCATCGCCGCGAGCCGGTCTCGTCGGATCGGCTGGTCGACGCGCTCTGGGGTGAGCAGGCGCCGCCAACCGCGATCAAGATCGTCCAGGGCTACGTATCGAATCTGCGCAAGGCGCTCGGCGACGGGCTGCTCGTGACTCGCGGGCGGGGCTACCTGCTGCAGATCGAGCCTGAGCAGACCGATTTGGACCGCTTTGAGTTGCTCGCGGCGCAAGGCCGGCGCGCGCTCCATGATGGTGATGCTGGGGGAGCAGCCGCACGACTGCGGGAGGCGCTGGATCTCTGGCGTGGGCCGCCGTTCGCGGATTTCGCGTACGAGTCGTTCGCGCAGGCGGAGATCACCCGGTTGGAGGAGTCACGGCTGGCGGCGGTTGGCGACCTGATCGACGTGGAGCTTGTGCTTGGCGCCCATGCTCGCCTTGTAGGGGAGCTCGAGGCGCTTGTCCACGAGCACCCCTCGCGCGAGCGGTTCGTCGGTCAGCTGATGCTCGCCCACTACCGGTCCGGTCGCCAGGGCGAGGCGCTTGAGGCCTACCGGAACGCACGCCGCGAGCTGCTGGACGAGCTTGGACTCGAGCCAGGTCGCGAGCTACAGGAGCTGCAGCGAGCGATCCTGGCGCAAGACCCCGCGCTGCAGCCGCTCGCCCCGGACAAACGTCGAGAGCTGCCCGCCGTCGCTCGTCGGCGGCGTCGCGGCGGGCTACTGATCGCCGCCGGTGGAGCAGTGCTGCTCGCCGTGCTGATTGCCGCCGCAGTCAGGCTGGCTGGCTCGGGCACGAGCACCGTCCAGGTGGCGCCGAATTCGCTCGCCGTGATCGACGTGCGAAGCGATCGGGTCGCGGGTGCGATCCCGGTGGGTGCTCGCCCTGGGGCGGTCGCGTTCGGGTCCGGATCGCTGTGGGTGGCCAACCTCGACGACCAGACCATCTCGCGCGTGGACCCGACGAAATTCCAGGCACTACGGACGCTCCCCGTCAGC
>JAFAZB010000414.1 GCA_019240015.1 Solirubrobacterales bacterium | reverse complement strand
TCGTGGGTCGCCTCGGCCGGCCCCTGGACGTCGGCGCGCGAGCGCGAGGCGATGACGATCGAGCGCGACGCCGACGGCGTCGCCCGGTGCTTCCTGCTCGAGCGGACGCTGTACGAGTCCGGCTGGGAGACCGAGTTCGAGGGCGAGATCGTCGGCCTGATCGGCGCCGGGGCGTTCGTCAGCTTCGGCGAGCAGCGGTCGTTCGAGGGCATGCTCGCGGTCCGCCGCCTGAGGGGCGATTGGTGGGAGCTGAACGAGCAGGGAACGATGCTGACGGGGGCTCGTGGTGGCGGGGCAATCCGGCTGGGTGACCCGGTTCGGGTCCGAGTGCACCGGATCGAGGCGCCGCGCGGGCGTGTCGATCTGGTCCCGGGCTCGGGCTGGCGGGCGCCGGTCGCCGAGGCGTTCGGGGCGGCGTGAGCGTGGTGGCAGACGGACGACTGGGCAAGGCGGTGTGAGCGCGATGGCAAAGGGACGCAAGCGCAAAGCGGCGGCCGGCGACGTGGCCAGCAACCGTCAGGCCTCCTACCGGTTCAACCTGCTCGAGCGGTTCGAGTGCGGGCTCGTGCTGACCGGCACCGAGGTCAAGTCGCTGCGCGAGGGAAAAGCGCAGCTGAAGGACTCCTACGCCGTCGTCCGAGACGGGGAGGCGTGGCTGTTGGGTCTCTACATCGCCCCGTACGGACCGGCCGCACGCGATAACCACGATCCAGAGCGCCCGCGCAAGCTGCTGCTTCACCGCAGCGAGATCGAACGGTTGCTGGGCAGGACCCGCGAGCGCGGCTTGACGCTGGTCCCGACGCGGATCTACTTCGCGGGTCCGCGCTCCCGCGCAAAAGTGGAGCTCGCGCTGGCCAAGGGCAAGGACCTGTACGACAAGCGCGAGACGATCCGCAAGCGCGAGACCGCGCGCGACGTCCAGCGCGAGCTGCGGGACGCCAGCAGGTAGGGCGTCGGGTCCAGACGAGCCCGGCATTGGCCCCCGGGCGAGTTCTTGCGGCCGGGGCGAGTTGTCCATAACGGGGATTCGGGAGCGCCCAGTTGGGTAGGCTCTAATCCAATGACTATTGGTACCGCAATGGCCGTGATCGCGGTTGGCGCGATTTTGAAGTGGGCGGTGACCGCCCACGTCAGCTGGATCGACCTTCAGACGACCGGCACAGTGCTGTTCGTGATCGGCATCGTCGCGCTGCCGCTGTCCCTGCTCTACACGTTCTGGTGGTCCGAGCGGGACCGCGTCCGGGATGACACCCGGGTCCTGCGGCCCCCGCCGAGCGCTCGGTAGTCGTCTTTCGGCCGGCTGCCGCTCTACAGCGAGCGGGACAGCTGGGTCGCGTCCATGCCGACGACCAGCAACGCGATCAGCGACAGGTAGACCGCTGCGACGAGCGCGCGATCGCGCGGCCTGACGCGGTAGTACTCCTGCTGCTCGGCCCCGCCGGCCCGCCGGCGCCGCCAGCGCTTGTAGGTCTCAAAGCCGGCGAACACGACGATCAAGAGGATGATCGGGTTGGGGAAGATGACCGCCAGCGCGAGCATCGCCACGAACCCCACGAACCACATCCAGGGGGCCATCGCGGCCATCGCACGACCGCCGTCGAGCGGCACCACCGGGAGCAGGTTGAACAGGTTCAGGAAGAACCCGGTGAACGCGAGCGCGCGCCAGAGGTCGTTGCCGGTGGCGTGCCACACGAGGATGCAGGCGGCCGAGCCGATGCTGCCGAGGATCGGTCCGGCCAGGCCGACCCGGGCCTCGGCCAAGGCGTTCTCACCCAGTGACCTGGCGCTGATCACGGCGCCGAGGAACGGGATGAACATCGGCGCGCTTGCCTTGATGCCCTCGCGTCGAAGCTGGATCACATGGCCCATCTCGTGCACGAACAGCAGTGCGACGAAGCCGACGGCGAACGGAAGCCCCCACAGCGCGCCGTAGGCCACGATCGAGACCAGCATCGTTCCCGAGGTGGTGAGCAGCTTGAGCTTCGGCACCAGCAGCAGGACCGCCTTGAACTTGGCGAGGAACGCCACGATCGCCGCCCCGATCGGCGCCAGCCGCCGCTTGACGAACGACTGCTTAGGCGGCTCGAAGACGGGGGGCGCGTGGCCGGGGTCGGCCGCGGCCGGGCCGTAGGCGGGGGGCGCCGGGCCGTAGACGGGGGGCGCGCTCGCGTGGGTGGGTCGGCGCATCCAGGGGCTGGTCGGTTCCATCTGCATGTGTGATTGTGGCAGCAGGTTTGGGCGCTTCGGCGAGGTCTTACGGTGTCCTTCGGTTGGCCGAGCCTCGGTGGCGCGCCGCGGCGGCGCCTCGCCACGCGCGAACGGGCCCAGGATGCGGCCCGCCAGAGCGAACGTTGGCGATTCGGTTCGGAGGGGTCGAACCGAATCGCCAAAGTTCGAGCCGAGCGGCGAGCGGCTCTATACTCGGGTGCAAGACATAACCCCCAGGGGACGACAGGCTTCGACGTGGTTGTCTCGTGGGGGTGGTTGCGAGTCGAGGTCCCGGGAGGCCTCGTAAAACACCCGGGAAAACAATAAGTGCGGACACGCACAATTTCGCTCTCGCCGCTTAGTAA
>JAFAZB010000384.1 GCA_019240015.1 Solirubrobacterales bacterium | reverse complement strand
GCGCAACTTCCCGAAGGGCAGGCGCGGCAAGAGCAGACGTCGTCGCAAGGGCGCGGGCGCCGGCGAGGCCGAGTCCGAGGGCGGGGTGCCTGCGACCACGCTCGAGACCGGCGCGGAGGATCAGGAGCTCGACGTCGGTGAGGACGCTGACGCGGCGGAGGATGAGGACGAGGTCAGGGAGGAATCGGCAGCGGACGCGGAGGCGGCTGCCTAGGGCTCCAGGTGCACTTCGCCGGCTCCCAGGGCAACCCGGTCGGTGCCGGTGTCGACGAGCAGCCGGCCGTGCTGATCGATTCCGACCGCGCACCCCTGCCCGCCCGACCAGCGCACCCGCTTGCCACGTAGCGCGTCTCGCTCCCGAACGGCGGCCAGCACCGCAGGCGGCTCGGCGGCGAGCCAGCGCTCGAGCGATTCCAGCACTCGCGCAAGTGTCGGCTCGATCGCCTGCTGATCCAGCCCGAGGGTGCCTGCCGAGTCGCGGAGCTCGGGCGGAAAGTCCTCCTGGCGCAAGGCCACGTTGACCCCGATCCCGAGCACCGCCCAACCCTCCTGGGGGCGTCCCTCGACCAGGATGCCCGCGACCTTGCGCCCGCCGACGAGCACGTCGTTGGGCCACTTCAACAGGGCCTGCGGACCGATCGCCTCAGCCACCGCCAGCCCCGCCGCCATCGGCAGCAGCCGCGGTGGCTCGCGGACGATCAGCGAACACAGCAGGGCCCTCCCGGGCGCGGCGGTCCAAGTGCGCCCCTGCCTCCCGCGCCCGGCTGACTGCTCGCGCGCGCTGACCAGCGTCCCGTGCGGCGCGCCGGCGGCGGCGAGCTCACGGGCCCGCGTGTTGGTCGACTCGGTGCTCCGCAGGTGCACCCGCGGGGAGCCGAGCCCGGCGCTCAAGCCGGCTTGATCCACAGCTCGTCGTCCACTCGCAGCCCAAGCCGGCGCGCCGCATCGCCGTGACTGACCGCCACCGACAGGCGGCGTGCAGCGTCCTCGTAGACGAGCAGCTGGTCGGGTTCGACGTCGGCAAAGGTGCGAACGTAGTACGCGTGATGGGTCCCGTGGGGGCCGAGCTCGAGCATCACGCCGCGGCCAAGCCTGACCCCTGCGGCCGCGAGATCATCGTGGTCTGCGTTCAGCTGGACGTTGCCGAAGCGATCGACGTACACGGCCTGGGCGAGCAGCGCGCGACCCTGGCGGCGCGCGCGCGGGAGCTCGAGCCGCACGAGTCCGCCCGGGTCGCACAGCTCACCCGCCGCCCCAAGCTCCACGCCTGCCGCCAGGTGCGCGGCCACCGGCGCGAAGATGTCGCGTCCGTGGAAGGTGGCCGACACGGGTTGCAGACGCAGCGGCGAGCGCGCGATCTCGACCGCCTCCACCACTCCGCCCGCGAGCTCCGCCGCGGGCACCAGCAAGCCGTTGTCCGGTCCGACCAGGATCCTCTCGTCCGCTGCTCGCAGCGCCACCGCTCGCCGCTGCGCCCCCACGTCTGGATCGACCACGGCGAGGTGGATTCCGGGGGGTAGAAATGGCAGCGCCGCCTCGAGCATCAACGCGCCACCACGCACGTCATGACGGGGCACCCCGTGGCTGACGTCGATCACTCGCGCCTTGGGGCACACGGTCGCGATCACCGCGTGACAGACCCCGACGAACTCGTCCTCGAGCCCATAGTCCGACAGAAACGTGATCGGCCGTGGGGGCATGCCTTCGGCGGCCTAGGACGCCCGCCCTGCGGCGCGCCCCAGGCGCGCGACCGCGTCGCGCACCAGCGCGTCCACAAGACCGTCGATGTCGTGTCGGGAGGCCTCGACGTGCGGCTCCAGGCCGCGCTCGCGCAGCGCCGCGGTGGTCACCGGGCCGATGCTGACAAGGCGCGTGCCGGCGCCTAGCCGCCCGCCCGCCGCGTCGCAGAAGAAGCGCACGGTCGAGGAGGAGGTGAAGGTCACGTAGTCGGCCGTGGCCACCCCCGCCAGCTGCTCCTCGGAGAGGGCTTCCGCCACTGTCTCATACAGCGCCACCTCCTCGACGATCGCGCCGCGCTCGCGCAGCGCGATCGGCAGCACCTCACGGGCTCCAGCGGCGCGTACGATCAGCGCGCGGCCGACCCGCACCCCGCTCAGCGCGGTCACCAGCCCCTCGGCCAGGAAGCGATCGGGCACCACGTCGGCGAGCACGCCGTGCTCGCGCAGCGCCGCGGCGGTCCCCGGCCCGATCGCCGCCACCCGCATCCCTGCCAGCGCTCGCGCATCGCGCCCCGAAGCCAGCAGCCGCTCGAACAGCAACCGCACGCCGTTGGGGCTCGTCAGGCACAGCAGGTCGAAGCCCGCGAGCTCCGGGATCGCGCCGTCGAGCGCGACGATCCTGATCGCGGGCGCTTCGATCACGGCGGCGCCGAGTGCGCGCAGCCGGCCCACGAGCGCGCTGCCCTGGGCCCGCGCCCTGGTCACCGCTACCGTCACGCCCGCGAGCGGGCCGGCTCGGAGCCATCGCAGGCGCTCCGACAGCGCGGCGACCTGGCCGAACACGGCTACCGCGGGGGCGCGGAGGCCGCCGGCGGCGGCCTGCGCCGCGATCGTCGCGAGCGTCCCGGTGATCACGCGCTGGTCCGCGAGCGTGCCACGCTCGATCACCGCCGCGGGCTCCTCCCCGCCGCGCCCGGCGGCGATCAGGCGCGCGGTGATCGTCTCCAGCTGACGGACTCCCATGTAGATCACGAGCGTGCCGGGGAACGCGGCCAGGTGCGAGTACTCGAGCGCAGAGGCGGGCTTGCTGGGATCCTCGTGACCGGTCACGAACGCCACCGCACTGGCGCCCTCTCGGTGGGTGACCGGGATCCCAGCGTACGCCGGCGCGGCGATGCCCGCGGTGACGCCAGGCACGATCTCGAACGGGATCCCCGCGTCGCGGAGCGCCTCGGCCTCCTCGCCCCCCCGCCCGAAGACGAACGGATCGCCCCCTTTCAATCGCACCACCGCGCGCCCCGCGGCGCCGTGCTCGAGCAGCAGGCGCTCGATCTCGGCCTGGGCCATCGACCGCCCGCCGCCCTCCTTGCCCGCGTAGATCAGCTCGGCGTCCGGGCTGGCGCCGTCCAGCGCGGAGCCGGGAATCAGCCGGTCGTAGAGGATCACCTCGGCGGTCGCGATCAGCTCGAGTGCGCGGGCGGTGAGCAGACCCGGATCGCCGGGGCCGGCGCCGACCAGATACACGGTCACGGCCTCGGCCCCTGTCGCGCGGCCTCGTCGAGCAGCTCATCAGCCCCCGCCGCCCGCATCCGCCCGGCGACGGCTTCCCCCAGGCCGGCGCCGGGCCCGCGAAGCAGGTCGCTCACCCAAGCCGAGCCGTCGGGCAGCCCCACCCAGGCCCGCAGCTCGAGCCCCCCGTCGGCGAGCGCGCGCGCGTGCGCGCCGATCGGGGTCTCGCAGGAGGCTCCGAGCGCGCGGACCAGCTCCCGCTCAACCTGTACGCAGGCGCCGGCCCGATCATCGGCGATCCGGGCAAGTAGCTCCGCGGCCAGCGCTCCCGGCCGAGCCTCGAGCGCCAGGGCTCCCTGACCCGCGGCCGGCACCAGCTGATCGAGCGTGGCCGAGGCCGCGCTCGTGCGTCCCAGCCGCTGCAGGCCCGCCATCGCCAGCACCAGCGCATCGACCTGGCCTTCGGCGAGCTTGCGCAATCGCGTGTCGACGTTGCCGCGGATCGGCACCACCTCGAGGTCCTCGCGCGCCGCGCGGAGCTGCGCTGCTCGGCGAATGCTGCTGGTGCCGACGGTCGAGCCGGGCTCGAGCCCGGCGAGCGAAGCGCCCCCGCAGATCGCATCGCGCGCGTCCGCGCGAGCGGGGATCGCCACCAGCTCCAGTCCGTCTGGCAGCTCGGCCGGCACGTCCTTGGCCGAGTGGACCGCCACATCGATCCGATCCTCGAGCAGCGCCCGCTCGAGCTCCGAGACCCACCTCGACTTGTCCTCGAGCGCGGCGCCCCGGTCGCCTGAGGTGAGCACCGTCACCAGCTCGGCATCGACGCCCAGACGGCCGCGGACCCACTCCGCCTGCGCGAGCGCCAGCGCGCTGCCGCGCGTCCCGATCCGGAGCAACGCCGATCAGCGCCGTCGCCGGGGAAGCTGGCGGATCTCGGCCAGCTCCTGATCTTCGGAGAGCTCCTGCGCCGCGCCGCCGTCGAGCGTGCCCTCCTGCGCGGCGAGCCCGAACAGCTCTCGCACCAGCGCCATCCGCGCGTGCACACGATCGTCTCGCATCTCCTTCATGCGCGCCGTCGGGTCGTGCAGCAGGCGACTCACGACCGCCCTCGCGACGGCCTCGATCCGGCGTCGGTCGCGCGGCGAGGCGGACTCCCACTTGTCCTCGTTCTCGAGCAGGACCTGGTCGGCGATCGCGGTCGCGTGCCGGCGGAGCGCCGCCACGGTCGGCAGCACCTCGAGCGAGCCCAACCAGGCCGCGAAGCGCTGGATCTCCTCCTCGACGATCCCGTCGGCCTTGCTCGCCTCGCCCTGGCGGACCTTGCGGTTGCGGGACACGACGGCCTCCAGGTCATCGATATCGCACAGCGACACGCCGGCGATCTCCCCGCACGCCGGATCGATATCGCGTGGCACCGCGAGGTCGATCAGCAGCATCGGCCGGCCGCCCCGGCGCAGCATCACATCTCCCAGCTCCTGCGCCTCCACCAGCAGATGCGGTGAGGCGGTCGCGGCGACGACGATGTCGGCTTGGCAGAGGGCGGCCGGGAGCTCGTCGAAGGAGACGCTCCGACCGTGGTAGCGCTTCGCCAGGCTGAGCGCCCGGTCGCGCCTGCGGTTGGCGACGAACAGCGCGCGCGCGCCGCCCTCGGCGAGCGCACGGGCGGTCAGCTCGCTCGTCTCGCCCGTGCCGATGATCACCACCGCCCGCTGCTCGAGCGCCCCGAGCTGCTCGCGGGCCAGCGCCACGGCGACGCCCGGGAGGCTCAGCTGGCGCTCGCCGATCGCGGTCTCGCTGCGGGCACGCTTGCCGGTCGCGAGCGCCGCCATGAACAGGCGACTGGTGAGCGGCCCGGCGGTGTCCTTCGCCAGCGCCGCGTCGTATGCCCGCTTGACCTGGCCCTGGACCTCCGCCTCGCCGACGATCATCGATTCGAGCCCGGCCGCGACGCGGAACAGGTGCCGGGCGGCATCGCAGTTGCGGTGTGAGTAGATCGCGGTGGCCAGCTCGGTGGGTCTGATGCCGGCCTGCCGCGCCAGCATCGTGAGCACGGTGCTCTCGGCCTCTAGCGGATCGCCGACGACCAAGTACAGCTCGGTGCGGTTGCAGGTGGAGATCGCGACCGCTTCGTGCACGTCCGCGGCGCCGCGCAGATCGCGCACGAACTCGGCCGCGCGGGCCTCCGGCAGCGCGAGCCGCTCGCGCACCGCCAGCGGCGCGGTCTTGTGCGAGACCCCGATCGCGAGCAGCTCGCTCACGAGACTGGCTCGGGCTGGCGCTCGGGGTCCTCCGGGAGCGCCCGGCTCGCCTCGACGTCGTGACGGAGCTCCACCAGCTCGCGCTCGGTTCGGGTCAGCCGCAAGGCCATGATCCCGACGTACACGAGCACGAGCGCCAGGAACACGATGTAGGCCCCCGCCACGTACTTTCCGGCGGTGTGCAGCGGCAGCGCGGGCGCGGTGGCGAGCACGGCGATCACGACGGCGCCGCGCTCCTGCCCGCGGGTCGGACGGCGTCATCGCCGAGCAGCGCCCGGCGTAGCGCGCGCAGCTGCATGCGGGCGTTCTTGGCGGTCATCTCGTACTTCCACATGGTCACGTACAGGAGTCCGATGCCGGCCAGCGAGATCAGGAAGGTGAGCCGCATCGGGCCCGGGAGGTTGCCGCCGCCGAGCGTCAGCACCCGCGGGTGCACGTACTCCTGGGCGAGGCGTACGGCGAGGAAGTTGAGCGGCACGAACGCGCCGGCGATCACCGAGAAGACGCTCGCGTAGCGGGCCTGGCGCTCGGGGTCCTCGATCGAGAAGCGCAGTGGCTGATAGGTGGCGAACAGCAGCAGCACGATCAGGAACGACACCAGCGTGGGCTCGCTCCACACCCACCAGTGCCCCCAGGAGGCCTTGGCCCAGATCGATCCCGTGATCAGCCCGCCGATCCCGAAGATCAGCGCCATGTGGATCGCAACGTAGGAGCGCATGTCCCAGCGCCGGTCGCCCGTGCGCAGGTAGCCGACCGCGAGCGCGGCGCCGAACACGAACCCGCACAGCGAGACGATCGCCAGCGGCACGTGGAGGTAGAAGATCTTCTGCACGAACCCCTGGTCGGCGTCGAGCGGGGCGTAGAAGAACACCAGCGAAAAGGCGACGCTGAGCGTGGCGATCGTGGCGAGAGAGAGTCCCCGAAGACCCTTCCCGTAGATGGTCAAGGCTCAGTCCTCCAGCAGGAAGTCGAACACCGCGTAGGCGAGCAGCGCGAACACCACATCATAAAGAGCGAGGATCGCGATCCACTTGCCTGGGGGCGAGGTGGTCGCGTGGCTCGCCAGCAGCGGCCCCGCGGCGCGGGCCGTGGCCAGCAGCGCCGGAATCAGCAGCGGGAGTCCGAGCAGCGGCCCGATCAGGTCGCGGGCGCGGGTATGAACGGCGATCGCCGACACCAGGGTGCCGATCACGGCGATCCCTAGGTCGGCGAGCGCCAGCACGGCGATCAGCCCCGGCAGCGGCGGTCCCAACGACGGCCCGAGCAGCAACAGCGCGAATGCCGGCACCGCGACGACCTCCAGCAGCGTGAGGAACACGAACAGCGCGGCGGCCTTGGCGATCAGCAGCGCGGTGCGGTCGACCGGAGCGAGCAGGAACGCGTCGAAGCCACCCTGCTCGCGCTCGGCGACGAACAAGCGGTTGATCCCCAGCATCGCTGCGAACAGCAGGGTTGCGGTCAGCACTCCCGCGGCGAGCTGGCCGTCGATCGTGACGCGACCCAGTCCGAAGTGGAAGACCACGAACGTGCTCACCGCGAACAGCGCCATCGCCGGCACCGTCTCCAGGGTCCGCAGCTCGAGCCGCAGGTCCTTGCGAAGCACCGTCAGGGCGGTCCTCATGCGTACAGCTCCTTCAGCGTCGCGCCGGCGAGCTCGCCCGGAGCGCCCACGAACTGAGGCCGGCCATCCCTCAACCCAAGCACCAGGTCGGCTTCAGCGAGCGCGGACTGCGGATCGTGGCTGGTCAGCACGCGGGTGCACCGCGAGGCGCGCCCGATCAGCGGCTCGACCAGCTCGCTGGCGCCGGGATCGAGGTTGGCGCGGGGCTCGTCGAGCAACAGCAGCGCCGGCTCGTGCAACACCGCCCGGCACACGGCCAGACGCTGAACCATTCCCTGTGAGAGGGAGCGCACCGGCTCCTGCGCGCGGCGCTCCATGCCCACCGCAGACAGCAGGCTGTCCACCCGCTCACGCCCGACCGCGTGCAGCCGCGCGTGGTAGAGCAGGTTCTCCCGTCCGCTCAGATCCCGGTAGAGCAGCGGCTCGTGCGCCAGCAGCCCGACCTTGCCCCGGACCGCAAAAGCGCGTCGCGGCAACGGGTCGCCGAGCACCGAAACCTCGCCGCCGTGGGGGCGCAGGAGCGTCGCCAGGATCCGCAGCAAGGTCGACTTGCCCGCGCCGTTGCGGCCGAGCACCGCCAGCGTCGCGCCCGCCGGTACTCGTACCGACACCTCCCGGAGCGCGGTCCGCTCGCCGAAATGGCGGGTGAGACCGCGCAGCTCAACGGCCGGCGTGTCCGCCACGGGCCTCGTGCCCGGCGTGCGGGCCATCCGGGGCGGGGCCGTCCCGCTGGAGCGTCGCGACGGCGTGCCCGAGCGTCGGCGCAATCACCGGGAACAGCTGGCGGACCGCTTTCGGGTTGCCGGGGAAATTGATGATCAGCGTGCGGCCGGCGATCCCGGAGACGCCTCTGGAGAGAATCCCCAGCGGCGTGTGCGTCAGCGACTCGGCCCGCATCGCCTCGGCGAAGCCGGGGGCGTCGCGATCGATCACCGCGCGAGTCGCCTCGGGGGTGACGTCGTCCGGGGTCAGCCCGGTTCCCCCGGTCGTAAAGATCAGCGAGACGCCCGCGCTCGCGTGGCGCCTCAGCGTCTGCTCGATCGCCACCGCGTCATCGGCCAGCACCTCGTGCGCCACCACCTCCGCCCCGGCGGCGCTGGCCAGCTCGACCAGCGCAGCACCCGAGAGATCCTCGGCACGGCCACCGGCGACCGAGGTCGAGATCGTGACGATCGCTGTCTTCACGCTCCGGCCCGCCGCCAGAGCCCCGCGCGGCCGCCGGACTTCTCGAGCAGCTGCACCGATCCGACCTCGGCGCCGCGCTCGATCCCCTTGACCATGTCGTACACGGTCAGCGCAGCCACCGCGGCGGCGGTCATCGCCTCCATCTCCACCCCCGTCTGTCCCGTCGTGCGCGCCTCGGCGCTCAGCAGCACCTCGCCGGCGTCGACGTCGACGGTGGCCTCGACGCCGACGAACGACAGACCCAGGGGATGGCACAGCGGGATCAGCTCCGAGGTCCGCTTGGCGGCCTGGATCCCGGCGATCCGGGCGACCCCGAGCACATCTCCCTTCGGCGCATCGCCCGCTGCGACGACGCGCGCGGTCGCAGGCGTGACCCGGACGACCGCCTGGGCAAGCGCGCGGCGCTCGGAGGCCGGTTTGTCACCGACGTCGACCATCCGAGCCCGCCCGGCGGCGTCGAGGTGGCTGAGCTCGCTCACGCGTACGCGCGCTGAGCCGACTCGATCAGCTCGCGCACGCCTTCGAGCTCGCCGACTCGCAGCAGCTCGATCGGATCGGGCTCGCCGTTGACGATCGACTCGAAGAACTGCTTGCGGTCCTGATAGGTGGGAAGCGTGGCCTTGGCCCAGCCACGCGCCTCGTTGAGCAGGATCGCCAGCAGCGCGTAGGGCTCGCCGAACAGCTCGCCGATCTCGCGCTTCATCCGCTTGGCGAGCGCCGGCGAGGCGCCCGCGGTGGAGATCGCCACCGCCACCGGGCCGGTTCGAACGATCGCCGGGAGGATGAAATTGCACAGCGGCGGGACGTCGACGACGTTGACGAGCATCGCCCGGGCCTCCGCGTCTTCGAACACACGGATGTTGACCGCCGTGTCGTCGGTCGCCGCGATCGCGAGCAGACATCTCTCGAGGTCCCCAGCGCCGTATTCGCGCTGCCGCCATCGAATCGAGCCCTCGAGCGCGAGCTGCACGAGCTCGGGGTGGGCGCTCGGCGCGACGAGCGTCACATCAGCGTCGCAGGCGAGCAGGCCCTCGACCTTCTCGAGTCCCACGTCGCCCCCGCCCACCACCAGGCAGCGGCGGCCGGTGAGCCGCAGGCAAGCGATGTAGAACGGCGTCTCGAGCATCCCCTGCACGCACGACTGATCGCAGATCCCCATGCGCAGCTGGCAGACGCATTCCTTGCCGGCGTAGGCCTGGGCAGGCATGTGGGAAAGGGTAGCCGGGCGGGAGCGAGCTACCGCCTGGCGGCGTCGCGCGCCAGCCGCCCGCCGAGTTTCAGCAGCGGCCCGACTCCCTGCTTGAGCGCCGCGGCTCTGAGCGCGGGGCGTCCGTACAGCACGGCGGCGGTCTGGCGGAGCGCCTTGCCCAGGGTCTCGTCGTAGGGGTGCCACCAGGGGTTGCGCACGGCCGAGGGCTCCCACACGCGCAGCTTGACGTTCACGCATTCGTACAGGCCGAACTTCGAGTGGGTCCGGCCCAGCCCCGACTCCTTGACGCCGCCCCATGAGCACTGACACGCGCCGTGGCTGAACATGTGGTCGTTGATCCAGACCATCCCCGACTGGAGCTCCCGCGCGATCCGCTCGCCGTGAGCCCGGTCGGAGGTCCAGACCGACGCGCCGAGCCCGAACTCGCTGTCGTTCGCCAGCGCCAGCGCCTCCTCCTCGCTGTCGACGACCATGATCGGCAGCACCGGGCCGAAGATCTCCTCGCGCATGATGCGCATCTTGTGCGTCACGCCGGTGAGCACCGCGGGAGCGTAGAAGTCTCCCTCGAGCCCCGCCGGTGGGTCGACCGGACCGCCGCACAGGATCGACGCCCCCGCCGCCACGGCGTCGTCGACCAGCTCCCGCACCGTCTCGAACTGCTCGCGGGAGACCATCGGGCCGATCTCGGTCTCCCACTCCATCGGGTCGCCCACCCGCAGCGCCCGAGCCCGCTCCACCACGCCATCGATGAACCGCTCGGCCACCTCGCTGGCGACGTAGACCCGCTCGATCCCGGAGCACGTCTGTCCGGCGTTCGCGAACCCTCCCCAGGCAGCGCCGGCGATCGCGTGCTCGAGGCGAGCGTCGGGCAACACGATCATCGGATCCTTGCCGCCCAGCTCGAGCACCGAGCCCTTGAGTCGTCGAGCGCAGGCCTCTCCGACGCCGCGGCCGGTCTGCACCGAGCCGGTGAAGAACACCTTCGCGACGCTCGACTCGACCAACGCGGAGCCGGTGCGGGGCCCGTGGATCACCCGCACCAAGCCCTCGGGGAGGCCTGCCCGCTCGAGCAGCTGCGCGATCCGCTCCCCAATCAGCGGCGTCAGCGAGGCGGGCTTGAGCACCACGCCATTGCCGGCCATCAGCGCCAGCGCGACCTCCCCGAAGGGAATGCTCCATGGATAGTTCCACGGAGAGATGACCCCGATCACCCCAAGCGGCTCGTAAGTGAACGCGGCGCGCTTGGTCTTCAGGAACAGCTGCGGCATCGGGACCTTCTCGTCGGCGAGGATCTGCTGGGCATCCGATGCGATCCAGTGCAGGGCGTCGATCGTCGGCAGTAGCTCCATCGAGAACGCCTCGTTGCGAGGCTTGCCCTGCTCGCCGACGATCAGGTCCCGGATCTCGTCGGACTCATCGAGCAGCGCCTGGCCGGCCCGCTCCATGTAGCGCGCGCGCTCGGACAGCGGCAGCTGCGCCCACACCGGCTGCACTCGGGCGACCGCGTCCACGACCGACTGGACCCCTTCCGGGGGTGTGATCTCGACCGCTCCGAGGCGCTCCCCGGTGGCGGGGTTGAATGACTCGAGGGTCGCCGTGGCGGTGGCAGCCTGCACTGACTCGGAGGGTACTGAGGTCCCGCTCCTGCCGTGTCGGACGGCTGGGGCCGGCTACGCCGCCAGCGACCGGTTGACGACGCCGGCCTGATCGACGAGCGCACGCCGCAACAGCTGCTCGAGCCCGTCGGCGATTCGCGCGTCCACGATCAGCCTCGTGGGTTGGCCACCGGTCCCCTCGCCCAGGTCGATCTCTCCCACCCCCACCAGGGTCTCGCGCTGGCCGAGTAGCGCGGTGGCGCAGATGACGATCCGGCGGCGGGGATGAAACCGCACCAGGCGTGCCAGCTCGAGCCCTTCCAGCTCGATTCCCGCGCGCTGGGCGAGCGCACCGATCCCGGGCAGGTCTCGGCTCCGGGCCAGCCGCAGACCGATGCGCGGGCCGCCCGCTAGCCGGTGGGACTGGCCCAGCAGCACCCCGGGAGTAGAGCTTGGAACCATAATGCTACAGGGTAGTAGCTTCGACTCGGGCGGTGTGAACGGGTGGTTGCGGGCTCCCTGTTCGGTCCGCCAACTGCAACAGAATGACGTCATGCCTGCCAATCCCGCGGGAGTGGTGTACGGAACGATCGCGGTGGGGGCACTACTCGCAGCCGAGGGCGCGCGAAGCGAGACCTACCCGGAAACGATCGCCGCGGTGGCGATCACCTTGGTCCTCTACTGGCTCGCCCACTCCTACTCGGAGCTGACCGCGCGGCGGCTCGACCGAGGTGGCGGCACTGACCGAGACGATGGTCGGCGAGCTCGGGGTGCTGGCGGGCGCGGTGGTCCCGCTGCTGGCGGTGTTGGCGTGCTGGGTGGGGAGCGCGGGGCTCGCGACCGCGGTCAGCGTCGCCGTCTGGACCTCGGCGGGGATGATCCTGGTGATCGAGCTGGTGATCGGGGTGCGCGCG
>JAFAZB010000425.1 GCA_019240015.1 Solirubrobacterales bacterium | reverse complement strand
CTTCTCGTCCGGCGTCGCCACGACGGCCGCCTCCAGCACGGATGGATGCTCCGACAGCGTCTGCTCCACCTCGATGCTCGAGATGTTCTCGCCGCCGGAGATGATGATGTCCTTGGATCGGTCGCGCAGCTCGACGTAGCCGTCCGGGTGCCAGACCGCCAGATCCCCGGAGTGAAACCACCCGCCGCGGAAGGCCTCGTCGGTCTTCTCGTCCTGGCCGTGGTAACCGATCATCACGCTGTTGCCTCGCATCACGACCTCGCCCACGGTCTCTCCGTCGCGGGACACGTCTCGGAGCTCGTCGTCGACGACCCGCACCAGGTCGGCGCCGTTGTAGGTGTGGCCTTGGCGCGCCAGCAGCTTGGCCTGGTCCTCCACCTCGAGCTCGTCCCACTGCGGCTGCCAGCTGCACCCCATCACCGGCCCATACGTCTCGGTCAAGCCATACAGGTGGATCGGGTGGAGGTTGAGCTCGCGCATCCGCCTCAGCACTGCCGGGGTCGGCGGCGAGCCACCGGTGGGTACCGTCACGTGCTGCTCGAGCGGGTGGGCCTTGTCGTGGTTGACGATGCTCATGTGGATCGTCGGGGCGCCGCTGTAGTGAGTGACGCCTTCTGACTCGAACAGATCCCAGATCCGATCCGGATCGACCTTGCGCAGGCACACGTGGAGCCCGCCCGCCGCGGTCACCGCCCAGGTCAGGCACCAGCCGTTGCAGTGGAACATCGGCAGCGTCCACAGATGCACCGAGTCGTAGCCGAGCTTGATCTCGAGCGCCGCCCCGAGGGCGCGCAGGTATGCGCCGCGGTGGGTGTAGGTGGCGCCCTTGGCGCGGCCCGTGGTACCGGAGGTGTAGTTGATCGAGATCGGCTCGTTCTCATCCTCGAGCCAGCTCTCGGGCGCGTCGGGCGAGCCGGATGCCAGCAGCTCCTCGTAAGGATCGTCGGGCTCGCCGGTGTCCTCGATCACCACCTTCTCGATCTGCCCCAGGTCGATCGAATCGACCAGCTCCTCGAGCGCGGCGTCGACGAGCAGCGTCTTGGAGCCCGAGTCCTTGAGGATGTACTCGATCTCGCCTTTGCTAAGCCGGGTGTTCATCGCCACCAGGACGCCGCCGGCGAGCGGCACGCCGTAGTGGGCCTCTAGCAGTGCCGGCGTGTTCGGGGCCAGGATCGCGACGCGATCGTGCCGCTCAAGTCCCCGATCGCGCAGCGCCGAGGCCAGTCGATTGCAGCGTTCCTCGAGCTCGACGTAGTTCAGCCGGCGATCGCCGTGTACAACGGCCGGGCGTTGGCCGAGCGCCTGCGCGTTGCGCCGCAGGAAGTTGAGCGGGCTGAGCTCGAGCCGCGACGGGCTTGACTCCATGGTTCCTCCGTCTTGCACTCGCGTGGTCTTGTCTCACAGATACCCAGCCGCGACCTCGAGCAAGCGGGGGACGCCGTCGCACAGCGAGCCCGACCAGGGGTCGCTTCGCTCGCCGCGCAGATAGCGCCCGTAAATCGCCTCGCAGAACACCGCTGCCTTCCACAGCGCGAACGCCTGATACCACCCGATCCGAGATACGTCGCGCCCGGAGCGCTCCGCGTATCGAGCGATCAGCTCCGCTCGGGTAGGGAAGCCCCGCCTCGCGGTCGCCGGAGTCAACAGCAGCGGATGCTCCGCAGCGCCCGCCTCGGACCAACCCACCACCAGGTACCCGAGGTCCGCGAGCGGATCGCCGATCGTGGCCATCTCCCAGTCGAGGATCGCGAGCAGTCGGGCGGGTGGCTGATCGGAGACCATCAGGTTGCCGACTCGGTAGTCGCCGTGGACGAAGGTCGACGGCGGGCTCGCGGGCGCGGACTCGCGGAGCCGCTCGCCGAGCTGGACGCAGGCCGGCAACTCTCGCGTCGCATTGACTTCCCACAGGCCGCTCCAGCGCCGAAGCTGACGCTCCAGGTATCCCGTCGGCCGCCCGATCTGGAGCGCCGATCGCTCCCAGTCGACGGCGTGTAGTGCCACCAACGCGTCGAGCACCTCATCGCCGAGCCGGCGGCGCTGCTCCACCGTGTCGATGGCGGCTGGCAGCCGCTCGGTCAGAACCGAGCCGCGCAGCTCCTCCATCAAGTAGAACGGCACGCCGAGCACGCTCTCGTCCTCGCACACCGCCAGCACCCGTGGCACCCGGACGCCGAGCGGAGCGAGCGCGAGCTGGATCCGAGCTTCCCGGATCACGTCATGGGCCGACGGGGGCCACGGCGGCGGCGGCGGGCGCCGCAGCACGAGCCGCGCGCCGTCTCGCTCCAGCAAGTAGGTCAGGTTCGAGGCGCCCTCGCCGATCGGGACGGTGCGCACCGGCCCCCGTCCCAGTCCCAGCCCGTCGAGGAACGACTCGAGTCCCTCGCCCGGAAGCGCCACCGCCGCCGCACCATGCATCGCCCGGATGATGACGGATCCGGGGTCTCAGGCCTCGGTCGGCTGTGGGGGCAGCCGGTCGAGCGCTTCGAGCTCGAACCGCAGCAGCTCCACCACCCGGCTGCCGGGGATCGCCCGCTCGAGCATCGCCAGCGACTTCTGATAGCGGCGCCGGCGGATCGACGCCTCCTGTTCGGGCAGACCCCGGGCGATCAGCGTCCGAAGCTCTCTTACCTTGCTCACCTTGTCCGCTGCATAGACGACCGGGGCGTAGCCGCCGGCGCGACGAACGCGCTCGCGAACCCGGTCCTTCCGTTGCTCCTCGTCCGCGATCGCCGGGTCATCGCTGACGAGCGCGACGAGCTCGGCGACGGCCGATCCGAAGCGCGCCTCGAGCTCGGAGCGCTCCACGTCGGTGTCCTCCAGCGTGTCGTGCAGGATCGCGGCCGCGACCACGTGATCGGGGTAGTTCGAGCGGTCGAGCAGTGACGCCACTTCGAGCGGGTGGACCAGAAACGAAGCGCCGTCGGCGGCTCGCCGCTGGCCCGCGTGGTGGGAGCGGGCAAAGGCGATTGCCGCCCGGGTGAGGGGGAGACCCCGGGCGAAGCTGAGCTCGACGGGCTGGTCGCCGTCTGCGTCCACGACCGCAGTCTGACGCCCCGGGGCGCTCTCCGGTGAAGACACGAACTTCCCCCCGCGCGACGGGACCGGGACGGCCCGGCCGCATTCCTGGTTTCCTGTGGCGCTCTCCGGCCTCGAGCATCGCCGTGCAGCATTGACCGACAACTACAGAGCGCTGCCGCAGGATCTCCCCGTTCCGATCGGCGACGGCGCGAGCGACCATCTGCCCGGCAGCGGCGGCCTCGTGGCCTACCTCTATCCCCGCACCGGTCAGGTGCTCGGGTGGCTCGAACGCCATCCCCAGCGGGCCCCAGCTTGAGAGCGGGCCGGCCCTATCCGCCGCCTCCGCGCCCGGAGCCGCCGTGGCCGGCGCAGGCGGCGGTGGTGGCTGCGATCGCCCTCCAGTTGCTGTTGCCCGACCGGCTCACCGCCGGCCCGAGCTGGCTCTTGCCGGCGTTGGAGGCCGCGCTGCTGGTGGGTCTGGTCGTGGCCACGCCGCGCGAGCTCGAGCACGAGCACCTGCTGCGCAGACGCGTGGCGTTGGGACTGACCGCACTGGTGAGCGCCGCCAACATCACCTCGCTTGCGCTGCTCACGCACGAGCTGCTTCACCACGGCTCACCGAATGGCCGCGAGCTGATCGTTTCGGGGGCGCTGATCTGGTTGACGAACGTGATCATCTTCGGGCTCTGGTACTGGGAGACCGACCGCGGTGGTCCCGGCAGGCGGGCCGCCGGGCACGACGCGCCGCCTGACTTCCTGTTTCCGCAGATGCAGGACGATCAGATCGAGCCCCTGGACTGGCGACCTGGGTTCATCGACTACCTGTACGTGTCACTGACCAACGCGGCCGCTTTCAGCCCCACCGACACGATGCCGCTGAGCGTGACCGCGAAGAGCATGATGGGCCTGCAGTCGATCGTCTCGCTGGTGACGATCGGGCTGGTGGTCTCCCGTGCGGTGAACATCCTCCAGTAGTCAGGACTCCAGCAGCTCTGAGTCGTGCTGCTCGAAGATCTGCGCGAAGTCGCTTCGGTCCCCTGCGTGAAGCGCCTGGATCAGTTGGTGGATCCTGGGCGTCATCACCAGTAGGTACCGCGCCGGCTCGGACGAGGCGTTCCAGTAGGTATGCGGGGTTCCCCGCGTCACCAGCAGCGATTCGCCCGCGGGGACCTCGCGCTCCTGATCGCCGACCCGAAAGCCGAGCCGGCCGCTCAGCACGATCCAGGCCTCGTCGTCGGAACGATGCAGGTGCAGGCCTGCGATGGGGCGACGCGGATGGGTCCCCGGATCGGTCCAGTCCGCGACCACGAACGAGTCGCTGACGATCATTGGCGTGACTCTAGCTCTCGGGGTCGTGGTCGCCTTGCGCAACCGCAACGGGCGAGCGCCTGCATCGCTTGCGGCGCCATGTGGGCGCCGCTAGGCTCGCCGCCCAGTGTCGCGTGTGATGATCCTCGGGGCGGTGGCGCTGACGCTGTGCTGCGCCGCATCGGCGGCGGCCGGCTCCCCCAGCCACAAGTCATCCGCTCCTGGGTGGAGCGCGGCCGTGTTGCCTCCGCTGACGGGACCGCTGGGCGGGATCTCCTGTCAGCGCAGCGGCACGCATGAGCGGTGCCTCGCCGTCGGTCAGAGCGCCGCCGGCAGCGCCGCGTTGATCCTGCTCAGCACGGACGGCGGAAAGACGTGGGCCCCGCAGCCGGCTCCGACCGGGATTCCCGCCCTGTTCCGCGTCGCCTGCACCAGCGTCGTCAGGTGCTGGGCGGCCGGGGTCGCGGCGAATGGCGCCGGCGCGGTGGTGGCAACGACCGACGGCGGCCTCAGCTGGCAGGCGCAGCCGATCCCGGTCGTGAACGAAGTGGGACGTATCTCGTGCAAACTCAGCCACTGCGTGGCTGGCGGAGGCAAGTTGGGCGACCGGCTGCTGGTGACCCGCGATGGCGGGACGAAGTGGTCGCGCAAGACGCTGCCCCAGGCGTGTCACACCGGGTGCCCGGCTTACATCGCCGACGACGTGACGATGGCGAGCGCCAG
>JAFAZB010000289.1 GCA_019240015.1 Solirubrobacterales bacterium | reverse complement strand
CGGTCCCGGATCCCACACGTCCGGGTTGGGTGGAGCTCCTCGCCCGTAGATCTCGACCGAGAAGCCTGGCGTCGCGGTGTCGAGCACGAGCTCTCGCGCGGCGACACCGGGTGTGGCGTCGACGTAGATCCCCACCCCTGCCTTCTGGAGCCCGTTGTAGTAACGCTCGGTCGTCCAAGCGGTGTTGCGGTTGCGATCGATCGCGAGCCCGGTCTCGCCGGGGTGCTGGGTCTTGTCCGATCCAGGGGGCGCGAGCGGGTTGTAGTCGTGGGCGCAGGACTGGCACAGATCGACCTCGGCGGGCGCCGCCGGCGGCGGCGGCTGCGCCAGCTTGCCGGTTCCGTGATGGGTTCGTTGCGCCAGCCATACCCCCCCTCCCACCAGTACCGCCAACACCAGCGCGACCGCCGCGATCGCGACCGCCGGGTGGCGCACCCTGAACGGCACCCGGCGCTGCTTGCGGGAGGGAAGGGTCCGCAGCACCGAGGTGACCTCGCCGCGGGCGCTTCCTGCCCTGGCCGTCTCGATCGCGAGCACGTCCTCGAGGTCGGCGATCAGCTCCGCATCGTTGGCGTAGCGGTCGTCCTGGCGCTTGGCGGTGGCGGTCTCGATCACCGCGGCGAGCGCGGCCGAGACCTCGGGACGTCTCGATTGCACGTCGGGCAAGGTGTCGCGGACGTGCTTCATCGCCACCGCGACCTGGCTCTCGCCCTTGAACGGGACCTCGCCGGTGAGCATCTCGTAAAGCACCACGCCCAGCGAGTAGAGATCCGACTGCCCGGTGACGTGCTGTCCCAGCGCCTGCTCGGGCGACACGTAGTCGGTCGTGCCGAGTACTCGACCGTCGGCGGTCAGGCCTTCCTCGTCGAGTGTCCGGGCGATCCCGAAATCGGTGACCTTGGCCGACCCCTCCTCGTCGATTAGCACGTTCTGGGGCTTGACGTCCCGGTGCACGATGTGGCGGGCGTGCGCTGCGCCGAGCGCCCGCGCTATCTCGATCGCGTACGCGACCGCCTCGGCGATCGGCAGGCGCCCCACGCGGCGGATCCGCTCCTTGAGCGTTTCGCCCTCGACGTACTCGAACACGATGTAGGGGCGCCCCTGGTCCTCGCCGGCATCGATCACGCCGACGATATGGGGGTGGGACAGTTGCGCCACCGCACGCGCCTCGCGCCTGAAGCGCTCGAGCTGATCGGAGTCGCTCGCCACCTCTCGGTTCATCAGCTTGACCGCCACCTGACGCTCGAGCGTCTCATCGAGAGCCCGGTACACGGTCGACATCCCGCCCGCGCCGATCCGGGCCTCCAGCCGGTAGCGGCCGTTCAGCGAGGTCCCGACCAGGGTGCTCATCTTGTTGCCGTGCGCAGCGCGGTGCCCATCTGCTTGCCTCTATTTTGAGGTAGATGCCCGTCGTCGATGTCTACTACTACACCGATCCCGCCTGCCCGTGGTCCTGGGCGCTCGAGCCCGCGGTGCGCAGGCTCCAGCACGAATGCGCCGAGAGCCTGCGGATCTCCTACGTGATGTGCGGCATGGCGCGAGTGTTCGAGGACCCGGGCAGCGTGGCTGTCGAGTCGCTTCACGCGAGCGATCGCAGCGGGATGCCGGTCGATGGGCGGTTGTGGCTCGAGGATGCCCCCCGCAGCTCCCACCCGGCCTGCCTGGCGGTCAAGGCCGCCACCGAGCAGGGCGACCCGGCGCCCTACCTGCGCCGGTTGCGTGAGGGCCTTCTGTGTCGCCGGCGGCGGCTCGACGGCACCGAGGCGCTCGTCGAGGAGGCCCGGATGGTCCCCGAGCTCGACGCGGCCCGGTTCAGGATCGACCTCGGTTCGCACGCGATGCTCGAGGGTTTTGCCGCTGACCTCGACCGTGCGGCGGCGGTGCCGGAGCAGCATCGAGCGCCTGACAGCGCGCGTCCGCAGCTGCCCTCGCTCGAGTTCCGGGGCGAGGACGGCGTGACGCATGGCGTGTACGGCTTCTCGGATTACGAGCGCCTCCTGGATGCAGCGCGCGCAGCTGGTGCGGCGACGGGCTCCTCCACACCCTCGATCGAGGAGGCTCTGCGCCGCTTTCCCACGATGGCCACGGTCGAGGTGGCGGCGGTGTGCGAGCTCCCCGGGCCGACCGCGCCAGCCGAGCTGTGGCGACTGGCGGTGGGGTGGCGCGTGAAGCCGGAGCGCGTTGGCAACGGGGAACTGTGGTCGCTCGCTTAGCCCGCTTAGCCCGCTAGCTCCAGCCCCGGCAACGAGACGACCCCGGCGCGGTCGGTCAGCGCGCCGATCACCCGCGTTCCAGGATGGTGGCCGGCGAGCAGGGCGGTCGCGTCGTCGGCATGCGCCTCAGGGACGATCGCACAGAACCCGCAGCCCATGTTGAACACCTCCCACATCTCGCGCTCCGGCACCGCGCCGGCCTTCGCGATCAGCTCGAAGATCGGCGGGATCGCGAGCGGCGCGGCGATCTCATAGCCCACCCCACTGCCGATCCGCAGCAGGTTGAGCACACCCCCGCCTGTGATGTGAGCCAGTCCGTGGACGGGGACCTCGCTTCCCAGCAAGGCGAGAATCGCGCGGACGTAGATCGTGGTCGGCTCGAGCAGCGCGTCGGCGATGCTCTGTCCCAGGAGCGCGCCAGGCGTATCTGCGAGCGACAGACCGGCGTCCTGCAGCAGCGCCTGGCGTGCCAGCGTGAGGCCGTTGGAGTGCACTCCCGAGGAGGGCAACCCGACCAGCGCGTCGCCGGGCCGGCAGAGGCTGCCGTCGAGCACGCGGTCGAGCGCCACACGCCCGATCGCCGAGCCGACCAGGTCAAACCCGCGCGGCGAGGGATGACCGCGGATCACCTCGGGCAGCTGGCATACCTCGCCGCCGGGGATCTCCACCCCGGCGAGCTCCGCGCCCGCCCGCAGACCCAGGGCAACCCCCCGCAGCAGCTCGGGGTCGGCCTGTTCGACCGCCACGTAGTCGAGCACCGCCAGCGGCTCGGCGCCCACGCAGATCAGGTCGTTGACGTTCATCGCCACGCAGTCGATCCCGATCGTGTCGAACCGAGCGCATTGCTCGGCGACGACCACTTTCGAGCCGACGCTGTCCGTCGCGAGCGCGATCCCCAGCCCCGGCGCCACCTCCAGGACGCTCGCGTAGTGACCCGGGAGCGGCAGCGACAGCCTCGGCCGCCCGGGATCGATCGACCGCAACACCTCGACGAGCGCGGCGACGCCGCTGTCGGCAGCCCGGGTATCGACTCCTGCGGCCGCGTAGCTGCTGGTGCTGGGCACCCCGTCATTGTGGTGCATCGCCCGGATCATGACCGGCGCATGCTCCACAGGGCGAGCGACGCCAGCGCCACGCGGTAGGCGGCGTATGGCAGCAGCGAACGGTCACGCTCCACTTGCCGGATCACCCAGGTAAAGCCGAGCGTCGAGACGAACGAGGCGCCGGCTCCGAGCGCAAACGGGCCGCCGGTGGAGCGCGGCAAGCCGCGGCGGGCGAGGCGCACGGACTTCAGCGCGGTCGCACCGGCGATCACCGGAAGCGCGACATATCGAGAGAGCCGGTTGGAGTCCTCGCGCGTGAATCGCCGCAGCCGCGCCGTCGCCAGCGTCGCACCGTTGCGCGAGACGCCGGGCACGAGCGCGCAAGCCTGCGCGCATCCCAGCCACACTGCGTCGCGCGCTCCGGCGTCCTCGGCGCCGCGGGCCTGCGGCGAGCGATCGGCCCAGACCATCAGCGCCGAGCCGGCAAGCAGCCCCGCGCACACGCTTCGGGGGGTTCCCAGGCGGCCCTCGATGTGGCGCTCGAGCGCATAACCCACCACCGCCGGCGGAGCAAACGAGAGTGCGATCAGAGACGCGAGCCGCGCATCGAGCGCGCGCAACGCCTCGGCGACCTCGTCTCGGAGCGTGATCAGCAGCGCCGCGGCGGTGCCGGCATGCAGCGCCACCTCGAACGACTTGCGCAGCTCGGGGTCGAGCCGTTCGTAGTCCCAGTGCAGGAGCCACGGAACGAGCGCGACGTGACCCGAGGAGGAGATCGGCAGCAGCTCTGCGGGGCCGTGCATGGCCCCGAGCGTCAGGGCCTGGATCAGCGACAGCCTGCCGGGCGCTGCGCGGTTACTTGGAGATCGCATCCACAGTCGGCTCACCGCGGCCCGACCGGGTTCTTCTCACCACCAGGTAGACCAACGCCAGCACCACGATCGCGACCACCGCATAGTCGGCGTACTCGAGGTGGTGCCGCCAGCTCTGCCAGTTGCGGCCGACCTCCCTGCCCAGCACCCCGAGCCCCGTGATCCACACGATCGAGCCGAACAGCGCGAGCGTGAAGAAGCGCGCGAACTGCATCTCCGCCACCCCGGCGGCGTACGGGAACGCCGCCCTCGCAAACGGGACCAGGCGCGAGACGAAGATCACGGGCGCCCCCCGGCGCTCGAACCACCGGTGAGCCCGGTCGAGCCGCTGCGGGTTGACGTGCAGCTTGCCACCCTGACGCTCCAGCAGCTCGCGACGCCCGTAGTAGCCGATCGCGAACGAGATCGTTGCCCCGACCATGTCCCCGAGCACGCCGAACACGATGATCCCCAGCATCGTGAGGTGTCCCTGGAAGACGTTGAACCCAGCGAACAGCATCGTCGGCTCGGTCCCGGGGACGCCGATCACGCCGGAGGTCGCGGTTAGCACCGCCACGCCGGCGAGGCCCAAGCTGCCGATCAGGTGCGTGGCGAGGTTGACGAGCGGTGCAGTGATCGAGGCGAGCGCGAGCAACGCGGCTAGCGTAGCGGGCCGCCATCGGCGGGCCGCGCCCGCCAGTAGGGTTACCGCGGCGATGGCGGTTGCGCTGTTCGACACCGAGACGCCGCTGGCGCCGCTGCGCCCGGCGATCATGGCGCGGATCGCCCAGGTGCTGGACCGCGGGCGGTTCGTACTCGGGCCGGAGGTGGAGGCCTTCGAGCACGAGTTCGCCGCATACCTGGGCGTGCGCCACGTGATTGGCGTGGCCAACGGCACCGACGCGATCACGATCGCCCTGCGGGCGCTTGGCGTGAAGCCGGACGACGAGGTGGTAGTGCCGTCGTTCACCTTCTATGCGACCGCCGAGGCGATCGCCGGCGCGGGTGCCGTACCGGTGTTCTGCGACGTCGATCCGGGCACCCGGAACGTGACGCGCGCGACCGTCAGCGCCGCGCTGACGCCCCGCGTCAAGGCGATCGTCGCGGTCGACCTGTTCGGCTGCCCGGCTCCGGTCCACGAGCTACGTGAGCTCGGCCTGCCGGTCCTCGAGGACGCCGCGCAGGCCGCCGGCGCCAGCCTCGGAGGACGCCGCGCCGGCTCGCTCGGCGACGCCGCGACGATGTCGTTCTACCCGTCCAAGAACCTGTGCTGCTTCGGCGACGGTGGCGCGATCGCGACCGACGAGGACCGGGTGGCGGAGCTGGCCCGCGCGCTGCGCTTTCACGGCTCCCGCGACAAGCGGACGTTCGAATACGTGGGCTACAACTCGCGGCTCGACGAGCTCCAAGCGGCGATTCTGCGCGTCGCGCTCGAGCACCTGGACACCTGGTCCGAAGGACGGCGTGCCGCAGCGCGGGCCTACGAGCAGGCGGGCTTGGCCGAGCTGGTGAAGCTGCCCGAGGTGCCCGACGGCGCAGAGCCGGCCTGGCACCTGTACGTCGTCAGCGCTCCCGGCGCCGAGGAGCTCGCCGGCGCGCTGCGAGCGCGCGGGATCGAGGCGCGGGGGTATTACCGTCGCCCCCTGCACGAGCAGCCGGCGATGGCGCGCTACGCGCGCAGCGACCCGCCGTTGCCGGTCACCGAGCGGCTGGCGGCAAGCAACCTGGCGTTGCCGATGAGCCCCGTGCTCGGCCGAGCGCAGGTCGCTGAGGTGACCGCGGCGATCGCCGACTTGCGGGCGCCGTGAGGGTCTGGATCGACCTCACCAACTCCCCGCACGTGCTCGTGATGCGACCCGTGATCGAGCAGCTGCGCACGCGCGGGCACGAGGTCGAGGTGACCGCGCGTGACTTCGCCCAGACGCTCGAGCTGTGCACGCGCCTGGGCATCGACCACACGACCATCGGCCGCCATCGTGGCGCCGGCCTGTCGGCCAAGGCCCGCGGCCTGGCGGCGCGCTCGCTTGCGCTGACCCGATGGGCGCGCGGCCGGCGCTTCGACCTCGCGCTCGGACATGGTTCCAACGACGTCACGGTGGCGGCCGCGATCTTGCGCGTGCCCTGCGCGACCACGTTCGACTACGAGTGGGCCGCGGTCCAGCACAACGTCAACTGCCGACTGGCACAGGCGGTCGTGGTGCCGGATGCGATTGCGCCCTCACGGCTGTATCGATACGGCGCACGGGGCAAGGTCCGCGGCTATCCGGGTCTCAAGGAGGAGTACTACCTGAGCGACTTCGAGCCCGACCCCGCGGTGCTCGAGGAGCTCGGCCTCGACCCGGGGCGCCCGATCGCGGTCGTGCGCACGCCGCCGGAGGTCTCGCTGTACCACCGCTTTGCGAACGACCTGTTCGCCCGCGTCCTCGAGCAACTGCGCACGATCCAGACCGTGGTGCTTCCGCGTACCCCCGAGCAACGAGCCGAGCTCGCTGCGCTGCAGTCCATGATCGTGCCCGAGCGGGCGATCGATGCGCAGTCGCTGATCGCCTACGCGGATCTGGTGGTGTCGGCCGGTGGGACCATGAACCGCGAGGCGGTCGCGCTCGGCACTCCTGTCTATACCGTGTTCGAGGGCCGGCTAGGCGCGGTCGACGAGCGCCTGATCGCCGAGGGCCGGTTGCAGCGCGTGGTGCGAGCCGAGGATGTCAATCCGGTCAAGCGAGCAGGCGCCGCCGCTAGCGAGCGGCGGGTTCGGCGTGATCCCGCGCTGCTCGCAGAGCTGCTGGCGTCGCCCGTGGGTGGTCTCTAGCGATGCTGTTCCCGCTCCCCGGGCGCAGCGGCCGCCACCGGGGCACGACCGACAGGATCGCACCAAATCGCACACACCCCCGAGCGTTTTCGGGGGTGGTTCCGCTGGTGGTCAACTGGCCGCACCGGGGTGCGCCCACCGCTCCCGACAGGCGCGCCAGTGTGCGATTTGTGTCGATTGACCGCCCTGTGGGTCGGGCCTTGCCCGCCATATGTGCGCCTGGTTAGCGTGTTGTTACCGATTGTTGCGCGTGGCGAGGTTTGCGCTTGTCGTGCTTGGGCCGTATGGGCATGGGCCTGGGGCATCCCGCGCGCGGTGGGGGACACGTGCTGGCGAGCTCGCCAACCATCCGTCCGCGGTAGCCGGCGACTGAACCCTGCTGCCCATCTGAGGAGACGTTTACAAATCAGCCTAAAATGGGCTCCCGCATGCGCCGGCGGATCAGATCCGCGGCCCTTCCCGTCCACCGCCATTCGTTGCCCCAGCTGGTGGTGGACGGTGCCTTGGTCGCACTCGCGTATTTCCTCGCCTTCAGGCTGAGGTTCGATTTCCACGTCACCGGGCGCTACGACGAACTGCTCGAAACGACGATCCCTTGGGTGGTGCCGGTCTCGCTGGTGGTGTTCGCTGCGTTCGGCCTGTACCAGCGGCTGTGGACGTTCGTCGGCCAGCGCGACTACGAGGCGGTTGTCAAGGGCGTGATCGTCGCGACACTGGTGATCGTGGGCGCGATCACGCTCCTGCACCCGGTGCAGACGGCTCCCAGGGTCGTCTTCCATCACGACACCTTCCAAATCGAATCGAGCCCGGTGACGCTCCCGGCGAGCGTGATCTCGCTGTTCTTCCTGCTCGCGCTGACACTGCTGATCGGCGCTCGTTTCATCGTGCACTTGGTGGTCGAGGGCCGCGTGACCAGCTTCAGAATGGCCAAGGGCGCCCGGGATGTGCTGATCATCGGCGGCGGGGACGGTGGCCGGCTGGTGGTGCGGGAGCTGGTTCGCAACCCCCAGCTGCGGCTGCGGCCGGTGGGCTTCCTCGACGACGATCCGCGCAAGCAGGGGATCAAGAACGAGCACGGATTGAAGGTGCTCGGGACGACCTCGGTTCCGGATCTCGAGCGGGTGCTCGATGAGGTCGAGCCCGAGGAGGTGGTGATCGCGATCCCCTCGGCGCCCGGCACGCTGCGCGCACGGGTGGTGACCGCGTGCCGGGAGCGAGGCATTCCGGTGCGCACGATGCCGACCGTGTTCGAGCTGCTCCGCGACGGCTCGGGTCACCTGCGGGTGACCCACCAGCTGCGCGAGGTGAGGGTCGAGGACATGCTCGGTCGCGAGCCGGTGCGGATGGAGCTCGAGCGGGTGGGAGCTTATCTGGCGGGTCAGGTGGTGATGGTGACCGGCGCGGGAGGATCCGTCGGCGGGGAGCTCTGTCGCCAGATCGCGCAGGTTGGTCCGCGGCGGCTGGTGCTGCTCGACCATGCCGAGGACAACCTGTTCGAGATCGTGCGCGAGCTCGAGGAGGAGCGACACGTCCGCACCGCCGTACCGGTGCTCGCCGACTGCAAGGAAGAGGAGCGGATGCGCGAGGTGCTGACCGAGCATCGGCCGGCCGCCGTGTTTCACGCCGCCGCCTACAAGCACGTGATGATGATGGAGCTGAACCCCGTCGAGGCGATCCGCAACAACGCGCTCGCGACCCGGCTGGTCGCCCGGATCGCCGGGGAGACGGGAGTCCGGTCCTTCGTGCTCGTCTCGACCGACAAGGCGGTCAAGCCCGCCACCGTGATGGGCGCCTCGAAGGCGCTCGCCGAGTGGGCCGTCGAGGCCGCGGCCGTGCAGCACCCACGGACCAAGTACTCGACGGTGCGGTTCGGCAACGTGCTCGCATCGTCGGGATCGGTCGTCCCGATCTTCCGCCGGCAGATCGCCACCGGCGGCCCGGTGACCGTCACCGACCCGCGGATGACCCGCTACTTCATGACGATTCCGGAGGCGGTGCAGCTGATCATCAGGGCCGGCTCGCTGAGCGAGACCAGCGGCGAGCTGTTCGTGCTCGAGATGGGCGAGCCCGTGAAGATCGTAGAGCTCGCCGAGACGATGATCCGGCTGTCAGGACTCGAGCCACAGCGGGACATCGCGATCGAGATCGTCGGCGCACGTCCGGGTGAGAAGTTCCACGAGGACCTGTTCAATCCATACGAGCACCCCCAGCCGACGCCGGCTCAGAAGATCGTACGAGCCGAGCGCGACGCGCTCGATCCGACTTGGGTGGAGCGCACGTTCACCGAGATCAACCTGCTGGTACTTGAAGGAGACGCGGCGGCGCTTGCCGAACACGTGTGCAACTTGGCGGGCGCCCGTACGACTCGTGCCGGCGGTGAAGGCGCCGGGGTCCCCACGTAGACTGCCGCTCAGACGATGCCCCTACCGTTCGCCTTCTCGGTCCACCATTTCATCAACTCGGTGGGAGCAGACGCCGGCTTCGCGGCGATCATCGGTCTGGCGATCCTGGTGTTGTTGTATTTCGCGCAGGCGCGCGAGACCGCGTCGCTTCGGGAGCAGGCCTACGACGCCGCCCAGCACGTGCAGCAGCTCGAGGGTCGCGTCTCTGCGCTCGCGCAGCTCTCGCGCACGCACACCTCGCCGGGGACCGCCGCTCCGCGTCCAGCGCCGGCCCCGCCGGGAGTGGCGCGGGTCCCGGCCCGGGCGGTCGCAGCGTCCGTCGGAGCGAGCGTTCCGTCCCGCAGTCCGGCGGCGGGCGCCGTCGTGGGGGCGGGGGTCGGGCCCGCCGGCGGGATCCCAGGCCCGCCAGCCGGAGTGGGCGCTCCCGCGCTCCGAGCGGCGACCAGGCTGATCCCGGTTCCCGACGACACCGCGTACGTACCTGGCGGGGCCGCCGCCGTCCAAGCCGCGGCCCCCGGTCAGCCAGATCGCCAGACAGTGCGGAACGTCGGTGCAGCGGCCGGCGGCAACGACCGGATCGCGACCGCCGGGGCCGTCGCGGCTGGGCGCGCCGCGCCCGAGGTTGCTCGCGCTCCCGCCGTGGCCGCCCACTCCGAAGCGGGCTCCCCTGCGCCCGTGGCTGCCGAGGCCCGACCCGATCTGAGCTCGCCGGCGGCGATCGCGGCCCCTGCCACCGCGGCGGGTGCAGCCAACGGCGCCAACCAGGACGCGATCCCGGCGCCGACGTCCGCGGGTGCGCTGGCGGTGGAGCGGACCGCTGCGAGCCGGCGCTCGCCGGGACGCGGTGACGCCGGTGGCGATGGCGGACGGGCCGCGGGCGCCGCCGGGACTGCGCCCGGGACTGCGCCGAGCAGGACGAGCCGCGCGGGCACGATCCCCCCGGGCACGGCGCGTGCCGGGGCCGGCGCCGCGCGAACGGCCGCCTGGGCGCGACCAGGCGGGGGTACGGCCGGGGCGGGTCGCGGCAGGACGCTCCCTCCCTACGCCAAGGCCCAGCCCAGGCCTTCCCGATCGCTGGCGGGCCGTGGGCTATTGGCGTTGCTGGCCGCGATCGGTGTGGCGGCCGTGGTGGCGGCGCTGTTGATCGTCACCTCGAGCGGCGGCGGCAACACCCAGGTCGGGGGCGGCTCGACCCCCACCACGAACGCCCCCGCCACGGGGCACAAGGCAACTCCGGCGGCTGTCAACCCCGCAACCGTGACGGTCGCCGTGCTGAACGGGACCTCCACCTCCAACCTTGCCCACCGGATCGCGCTGCGGCTCGGTGGCGTCGGCTACAAGCAGGGTACGATCGCCACCGCCTCCGACCAGACCCAGACCGCGACCGTGGTCGGGTATCTCCCGGGCCACCGGCGCGACGCGCTGGCGGTCGCGTCGACACTGAAGCTCGGCCCCGCTTCGGTGCAGCCGGTCGCGCAGAGTAACCAGGCGGTGGCGTGTCCAGCTCCCTCTCCCTGCGCGGCCACGGTCGTAGTGACAGTGGGCGCGGATCTCGCGTCAACCGCCTAGCAGCGCCCGTCCGTGGCGGACCTGCTCGACCTCCCCGATCGGAGCGCCAAGCCCCGCGAGCGCGGGATCACCCACGTGCTCGACCGGGGTCTGTCGCTCGCCGAGATAGACGGCCTGGTGGAAGTTACGGGTCAGTCGGTCGATCTGGTCAAGCTGGGCTGGGGTACGGCGCTGGCGACCGAGAATCTGACCGCCAAGCTGGCGCGGTACCGCGAGCACGAGATTCCGGTGATGCTGGGTGGGACGCTGACCGAGCTGGCGATCGCCCAGGACCGCCTGGACCGGCTGACGGCTTGGATGCGCGAGCTCGGCCTCGGCCACATCGAGGTCTCCGACGGGACGATCACGATCGAGCACGATCGCAAGCTCGAGCTGATCGAGCGCCTCGCGGAGGATTTCGTAGTCCTATCCGAAGTGGGTTCGAAGGACGACACGAGGATCATGGCCCCGTTCAGGTGGGTCGAGCAAATCGAACGGGAGCTCGCCGCTGGGGCCTGGAAAGTGATCGCCGAGGCGAGGGAGAGCGGGACGGTGGGCATCTTTCGGCACGACGGCGAGGTCAGGATGGGGCTGATCGACGAGATCGCGCATGCCGTCGAGCCAGATAGGATCCTGTTCGAGGCTCCCCGCAAGGATCAGCAGGTGTGGTTCGTGCGTCGCTTCGGCGCTGAGGTCAACCTCGGCAACATCGCCCCCGCGGACGTGCTCTCGCTGGAGACGATCAGGCTCGGCTTGCGCTCGGACACCGCTGTGCCGGACGTAGATGGCTGAGCGGGCCGCGCTCGGCGGCCCGCCATGAGTCTCCGCGGCGTACTGCTGGCTCGCCACGGCGAGACCGACGACAATCGCGAGCCGATCCGCGTACAGGGGTTCACCGACACGCCCTTGAATGAGATCGGCCGTCGCCAGGCTGCGGCGCTGGCGGAGCGCCTTGCGTCGGAGCAGATCGTCTCGCTGTGGTCCTCGGACCTGAGCAGGGCACGGGAAACGGCGGACATCGTCGGGGCCCGGATCGGGCTGACGCCACGCCTCGATCGCCGTCTGCGTGAGGCCAACCGCGGGGATTGGGAAGGACTGCGATTCATCGACGTCGAGCGCGAGGACCCTGAGGGCTACGAAGCGTGGCGACGGGCGGGAGACCAGTTTCGCTTTCCGGGGGGTGAGTCGCTGCGCGAGCAGCAGCAGCGGGTGAATGCCGCGTTGCAGGAAGTGCACGGCTCCGGAGCGCTCCCGGCGCTCGTGGTCTGTCACGGCGGCACGATCAGGGTGATGCTGTGTCTCGGCGATCCGCGAGGGCTCGCCGCATTCCACGAGTTCGAGGTGCCCAACACGGCCGTGGTGCGGCTGTGAGCCGATTCTCGCTGGCGGCGTTCGCCGCACTGGTGCTGGCGACGATCGCCGCCTTCTTTGTCACCCAGCATCTGAAGGTCACGACGCCGCTGATCGCCGGCGCCCCCGCGCCGTACCCGGCTGCCATCAACCCGGTCGACGGAAGCGTCTGCAACGGGCTCGATCACCGTTACACGACGGTCTCGTTCTATCTCCTGCACAGATCCGACGACGTCGACGTCTATGTGATCGACCAGAACGGATCGATCGTTCGCACGCTGGCATCCGGACGTCACATGCGCCGCGGGGTCCGCAAGCCGGACGGAGTGTTCGTCTGGGATGGCAGGGAGGACGATGGGCGGCTTGCGCCACAGGGCAACTACTACTTCCGCGTGGCGCTGATCCACCAGGGACGGACGGTGGAGATCGCGAATGGGGAGGGCAAGCCAGAGCCGATCAGCGTCATCACGACGCCTCCGCGTCCCGTCGTAACCGGCGTCGTTCCCGCGCTGATTCCGCAGCGTGGGAGCACTGCGGTGACGATCCGCTACCAGGGCAACGAGGACCGCGGCGGGATGGTGCAGCTGTACCGCACCGACCTTCCCGGGGGTGCCTACAAGGTCAAGAGCTTCGCCACGATGTGGCGCGGTAAGCAGGCGATCTGGGACGGCTACATCGATCAGCGCCCTGCGGCTCAAGGCGTCTATCTGGCCGGGTTCGAGGTCACCGACAACGCCTGCAACACCGGCAGCTTCCCGAGTCGGCTGCCCCCCGCCCCGGGATCCACCCCGCATGCGGGGATCACGGTGCGCTATCTGGCGGCCGAGCCGCCGCTCGATCCCGTGCGTGCGGGGACGCCGACCACCGTCTACGTCGACTCCCGAACGCAGCGCTACCGATGGAGCCTGCAACGCGTGGGGGCGCACGCCGCGAGCGCATCGGGACTGGGGAGCCGCGACGAGCTACGGCTCACGACGCCGGGCAGCGGCCCGGGCCTCTACCTGCTGGCGGTCCAGTCAGGCTCGCACCAGACCGCGGTACCACTCGTGCTCAGCGGGCGTAAGCCCGCCCGGATGCTGGTCGTGCTGCCGTCGCTCACCTGGCAGGGGCAGAACCCCGTCGACGAGGACGGAGACGGCGTCCCCGACACACTCGACGCCGGCGGTCCGATCGAGCTCGCCCGCCCGCTGATGGACGGGCTTCCACCGGGACTCGCCGACGAGGCCGGCCTGCTCGCCTACCTCGACCGCTCGCATCTCCCTTACGACCTCACCACCGACCAGGGGCTGATCGACGGCGTGGGCCCTGCGCTCACTCCTCACGCCGGCGTGGTGCTGGCCGGGAGCGAGCGGTGGCTGCCCAGCTCGCTGAGCCACGCGCTGCGCGCGTATGTGGAACAGGGAGGTCACGTGCTCTCGCTCGGGATCGACTCGCTGCGGCGCACCGTCACCGAGGCCGCCGGCGAGGCGCGCGACCCAACCGCTGCGCAAGCGACCGACGCGCTGGCCGCCAGGCCCGGCGCGCTGATCACGGGCAACCACGATCTGGTCTCCGTGATCAGCGACGGGCTCGGGATCTTCGCCGGCACCTCGGGCGCGCTGCTGGGCTACAGCTCGTACCAGCCGTTCCTGTCGGTCGCCTCGCCCGCCCAGCTCGTCTCTCAGGCAGGCACCGGCAACGGGCCCCCGAGCATCGTCGGCTACCGGCTTGCCCAGGGGATCGTCGTCGACATCGGACTGAGCGGCTTCGGCTCGAGCCTGCCGAGCAACGTCAACGCGCAGGAGCTCATCGGCCACCTTTGGAGCGTGCTGGGCGCCTGAGCGGCTCCGTCCTGGGGCGGCGCGATCGTTTGCCGATCGCCCGTCACCCCAAGGAGGCAACATGGACACCTCGGACCCGCTCCGGCACCACACCCACTACAAGCAGTCGGACTCCCCCTACGCCGGCGGCAGCAGCTTCATGGAACGCGTCTCGGAGGGGGTTGCCAGCGGGATGGGAACGGTCGGATTCCTGGTGGTCAGCTCCGGGATCATCCTCGCCTGGGTACTCACCAACCACGTGATCCACTTTCTCTCCAACTCCTGGAAGGGGTTGCTCAACGGTCAGGGGTTCGATCCCGCGCCGTTCATCCTGCTCAACCTCGTGTTCTCGGCGGTCGCGTTCTACACGGGCGCGCTGGTGATCATTGCCCAGAAGGCCCAGACCCGCACCGACAAGGCCAACGAGGAGGCCGCGGCCAAGCACCGCGATGAGCTCGCCAGCTACCAGGGCGAGCTGCTCGAGCGCAACACCAAGCTGACCGAGCAGATTCACGCGCTCTCGGAGAAGGTGGCGCAGCTCACCGAGGAGGTTCACCACGCCACTTGTCGCGGTGGCTCGTCGGCCCCCGCGCCCGAGCCGGCTTGAGCCTGGAGGCCCAGGCCGGATTGCTCGGTCCCCGACCCGTACCGTTTGGCGCCAGTGACCGCCTACCTGAAACGCCTGCTGTCCTCGCTGGCGGCCTATCAGGTTGCCGACGTGGTCTCGAAGCTGATCGCGGTGCTGCTGCTGCCGGTCTACACCCGGTACATCGCACCGGCCGGCTACGGCGTCGTCGAGCTGCTCGCGAACGGCGTCATCTTCGTCAGCATCGTCGTCCGCTTCGGGATGATCGAAGCGTTCCTGCGCTTCTACTTCAGCGATCAGGACCAGCTGCGGCGAGACGCGCTCGCCCGCCGCGCGATCGGCTTCCTGCTGGTGGCGAGCACCGTCGCCGCGGCGATTCTCGCCGGGCTGGCCGGTCCGCTGTCGCGGCTGGTGCTCGGCCACCGCGATTCGAAGACCTTCCTGGTCGCGGTGCTCGGCCTGTGGTCGTTCACCAACCTGGAGCTGGCCTACGGGCTGCTGCGGGTCGACGAGCGCCTGCGGGTGTACGCGACCGCGTCGCTCGGCAACGTCGGGCTCACGATCGCGGCGTCGGTGGTATTGGTGGTGGGCTTCCGGGACGGGGCCAGGGGACTGCTGCTGGCCAACTACGGCGCCTCGACGGTTGTACTGGTTGCGCTGTGGTGGACGATGCGCGGCCGGCTGCTGGCGCGGCGCGCCCCCGCGGAGCGGATCTCCATGCTGTTGCGGTTCGGGCTCCCCACCGTCCCGGCCGAGGCCTCGGTGTACGCGCTCAGCATCGTCGATCGTTACTACATCTACCACGACCGCAGCCCGATGCTGGCGGGCCTCTACTCGATCGCGGTCAAGCTCGCCGGCGCGGTCGCGTTCATCGTGCGCGCGTTTCAGTACGCGTGGCCGCCGCTCGCCTATTCGGTCCGCGACGACGCCGAGGCCTCACGGCTGTATGGGCTGGTCACGACCTACTACCTGCTGGTCAGTGGCTGGGTCGTGGCCGCGCTCGCGCTGCTGGGGCGCTGGGTGCTGCGGCTGCTCACCGCCCACGCGTACCTCGGCGCCTACCGGGCGCTCCCCTGGGTGGCGCTGGGATGGGCCCTGTACGGGCTGTGGGTGGTTTTCCTCGTGGTCGCCGGCCGGGCAAGGGTGACGACTCGTAATTTCCCAGCCTCACTGGCGGGCCTGGCGGCGAACGTGGTGCTGCTCGTGGTCCTGGTGCCCTCGGCGGGGATCGCGGGCGCTGGGATCGCGCTGTGCGGCGCCTACGTCGTGATGCTTGCGGTCATGCACCTGCTGACCCGAGGGGCGTTTGCGGTCGCGTTCGAGTGGCGGCGGCTGACGCAGCTCGGGCTGGTGCTGGGCGGGGTCGCAGCGGTCGGCGACGCGCTGCTGCCGACGCGCGGCGTCGCCGGCTTTCTGACCCGGGCCGCGGCGCTGGCGGCGATGCCGGCCGTCTTGTACGTGACCGGCTTTGCGCATCCGCAAGAGCTCCGGCAGCTCCGCGCGCTGCTCGGGCGGGCGACGCGGATCGTGGTCTCCCCTGCCAGGAGCGGGTCCTGAGCCGCCCGTCCGTCAGCGTGGTGATGCCATTCGCCGGCGACCGGACGGCGGCGCGGGTGGCGACCGAGTCGCTGCTCGAGCTTCGGCTGGCCCCCGGGGACGAGCTGATCCTGTCCGACAACTCCGGCTCGGCGCCGCCCGCCGACGGCGTCAACGTGGTCCGAGCCACGTCGGAGCGCTCCCCGGCTCACGCCCGCAACGTGGGGGCGGAGCGTGCCCGATGCGAGTGGATCCTGTTCATCGACGCCGACTGCCGGGCGCCGCGGGACCTGATCGACGCGTTCTTCGCGCAACCAGTCGCCGAGGAGGTCGGCGTGCTCGCCGGCGAGGTCGTCCCGGGCCCCGGCGCCGACACGCTCGCGGCCCGCTACGGCGCGACTCGCAGCTTTCTGAGTCAGGAAGCTCACCTGGCCCACCCGTACCTGCCGCGCGCGGTGGCGGCCAACCTGCTGGTCCGCCGGGCCGCGTTCGAGCAGGTGGGAGGCTTCTTCGAGGGTGTGCGTGCGGCCGAGGACACCGACTTCAGCTGGCGGATCCAGCGCGCGGGGTGGCGAATCGAGCTGCGTCCGCGGGCACGCGTGGAGCACCGCTACCGCGCCAGCTTGCCCGAGCTGCGGCGGCATTGGCGTGGCTACGCGGCGGGCAGAGCATGGCTCGCGCGCCGCTACGAAGGCTTTACCCCGGAGCCGGCGGTGCGCCGCGCGGTCAGGCGCACCTGGCGTTGGTCCCCATGGGGCCGCCGACGCGCGCGACGCACCGCCACTCGACGCGCGGCGCCGGCTCGCCATGCGACCGCGAGCTCGCGCGTGTTCCGCGCGCTTGACGTGCTGCTCGCCGCGGAGGAGCTCGCGGGGCTGACGCTGTCCAACCGGCCGCCTGCGCGCCGGCGGCCGCGCGGCGAGGCCGAGGTGGTGCTGGTGGCGGACCGGTTCCCGAGCGACGGTGACCCGCTGGCCGAGCTCGCGCGCACCCTGCGCCGTGCGCGGGTCGAGGCCGCCGCCAGGCCCGACGCGCCGGATCCCACGCTCAGTCGGGAAATCCAGGTGGCATACCGCGAGGACGACGGCAAGGCGACGCGGATGCTGGCACTGGCGCGGCTGGTGGTTCGCCACCCCCTTCGATCCGCGGTTGACCTGATCCGCCGCCAGCCGGGCGAGCCGCGACTCGCGGCGCTCGCGCCCGCGGTACTGCGGCTGCGGCGCGATCCACACGCCCGCGTGCACCCGCTGGGCAGCGTTGCCGCGCATCGCGCCGGTCGTCGGCTGGCGGCGCTGGCGGGCCGCCGGCTCGAGGCCCCTCGACGCTGATGCGGTCCCGAACGGCCCGGTCCTGATGCGGGTGCAGATCGTCGACCCCTCGGCGTACACGCCACCGTATGACCACGCTCTGTGCGCCGCGCTCGCGCGGGCCGGCGCGACGGTCGAGCTGATCACAAGCGCGTTCGCATACGGGGCGCTACCGCCCCCGGACGGGTACGCGGTCCACGAGCGCTTTTACCGCTACGCGCTGGGGGCGCCGGGGTCGAGGCTTCGCCGGGCCAGCAAGCTGCTGGCGCACGTTCCAGACATGCTCGCGTATCGCCGGGTGGCGGCGGCGGCGGACGTGGTCCACTTCCAATGGCTGGCGCTCCAGTGGCTGGACGCCCGCCTGCTGCCCGCCCGGCCGGTCGTGCTGACCGCCCACGACCTGCTGCCCCGCGAACCCCGTCCGGGTCAGGCGCGGGCCCAGCGAGCGCTGTACGCGGCCGTCGACGCCGTGGTGGTCCATTCACAGTACGCCCGCTCCCAACTCGCCGGTGAGCTGGGGGTGGCTGCGGAGAAGGTGCACGTGATCCCACACGGCGCATTCGCGCACCTCACGCGTCAGCCGGCGGACGCGCCGCTGCCTGCCGAGCTGGCGGGAGCGACCGGCGCGACCGGCGCGACCGGCGCGGTGGCGCTGTTCTTCGGTCTGCTGCGCCCCTACAAGGGGATCGGGACGCTGCTGCAAGCGTGGCGGGGAATCGAGGACGCCGAGCTGTGGATCGTGGGCCGGCCGCGGATGTCGCTCGAGCCGCTGCGCTCGGCGGCGCCCCCGAACGTCCGGTTCGTCCCCAGGTTCGTGTCCGATGCCGAGCTGTGGGCCTGCTTTCGTCGCGCGGATCTGGTCGTGTTGCCGTACACGCGGACCGAGCGCTTCGACCAGTCGGGCGTGCTGGCGACCGCGCTCGCGTTCGGCAAGCCCGCGGTGCTCACCGACGTGGGTGGCTTCGCCGAAGTGGCCGCGACCGGCGCCGCGCGGCTCGTCGCGCCCGACGATCCCGATGCGCTCCGGGACGCGCTGGCGGGCCTGCTCGGTGCGCCTGAGGAGCGCGCCCGGCGAGCCCAGGCGGCGCTCGCCGCGGCCCGCGGTCAATACTCGTGGGATCACGCCGCGGAGCGGACGCTCGCGCTCTACCGATCGCTTGTTGGCTAGCGTCCCGCGCTGATGACAGTGCTAGCGATCGTCTTCTGGGTGTGTGCCGGGCTGCTGCTCTACACCCATCTCGGCTACGGGATGCTGCTCGCGCTGCTTGCGCGCCTGCGTCGCGGACCAAGCTGGCCTGCGCTGGAGCTCGCGGGCGCGCCCGCCGTGTCGGTGATAGTTGCCGCGTACGCCGAGGAGCGCGTGATCGCCGACCGGGTTGCGAACCTACGGCAGCTCGAGTATCCGGCCGAGCGGCTCGAGGTGGTCGTCTGCTGTGACGGTTCGCCCGACGGCACCGCGACGCGTGCTCGCCAGGCGGGGGCGGACGTGGTGCTCGAGCTGCCCCGGGGCGGGAAGATCCGCGCGCAGGACGCCGGTGTTGGGCGTGCGCGTCACGAACTGGTGGCCTTCTCGGACGCAAACGTCCTCTGGGAGCCCGATGCGTTGCGGGCACTGGTGGCCCCGTTCGCGCTCGCGGAGGTGGGATACGTGTGCGGTGACGTTCGGTTCGTCAACGACCGTGGCAGCAACCAGGAGGGGTTGTACTGGCGCTACGAGATGGCCTTGCGCGCGCTCGAGTCGCGGGTGCGCTCGGTCACCGGCGGCAACGGTGCGATCTATGCCACGCGCAAGGAGGCGTATCTGGTCGTCGATCCGATCATGGGCCACGACCTGTCGTTCCCGTTCAACATGGTCAAGCGTGGTTGGCGGGCGGTCTACGCGCCCGCCGCCAGGGCGAGCGAGAAGATGGTTCCGACGATCGAGGGAGAGTTCGCGCGCAAGCGCCGGATGATGAGCCACGGCTGGCCGATCGTGCTACGGGGCGGAATGCTCTCGCCGAGGGGCTATGACCCCCTGTACGCCTTGATGATCTTCTCGCATCGCCTGCTGCGCTATGCGTCGCCGTTCCTGCACCTGATCGCGCTCGCCTCGAGCGTCGCGCTGCTGGGGCACGGCTGGGCCTACGGGATCGTGGTCGCGCTCCAGCTGGCGATCCTCGCGGCGGCGCTGATCGCGCCGGCGCTACCGAGCCGGCCGCTGCTGATCGCTCGCTACTACGTGCTCACGACCGCCTCGCTGGCCGCCGGACTGTGGGACTGGCTCCGGCACGGTACGTCCGCCGGCTGGGAGCCCGCGGAGGGGACCAGGTGAGCGTGGACGAGCTCGGCAAGCGGTTGCTCGACTTCGTGCTCGGGCTGACGGGGTCGCTCCTGTCGGCGCCGTTGGTCGCGCTGCTAGCGGTCGCCGTCCGGGTGGAGTCGCCCGGTCATCCCATCTACCGCCAGACTCGCGTCGGCCGCGACGGCGTCCCGTTCTCGATCTACAAGCTGCGAACGATGGTCCGCGGCGCGGAGTTCACCGGCGCCGGACTCGCGATCCAGGAAGGCGATGACCGGATCACGCGAGTGGGGGCGCTGTTGCGGCGTTACTCGCTGGATGAGCTTCCCAACCTGTGGAACGTGCTGCGTGGCGAGATGTCGGTGGTGGGGCCCAGGCCGACGCTCGCGGTCCAGGTCGAGCAGTACAGCGAGCGCCAGCGTCGCCGTTTGACGGTCAAGCCCGGAATCACCGGTTGGGCGCAGATCAACGGGCGCGCCGCGCTGCCCTGGAGCGAGCGGATCGAGCTCGACCTCTACTACGTCGAGCATCGCTCGCTGGCGCTCGACCTGAAGATCCTCGGGCGAACCGTGCAAATGGTCCTGACCGGGCAGGGCCTCTACAAAGGGGAGACGGGCGGGTGGCACCCTCCGACCTAGCCCGCCTCGGAGGATCGCCCTCGGACGTGGGAATCCTGCTCACCGGCGTCGGCAAGCGCTACGACATCGTGTCGGCGTTCGCCCAGCACGCCACCGTGGTCGCCGCAGACCCCAACCCGCTGGCGCCAGCCCAGTACGCGGCGCAGCACCGCGTTGCGGTTCCGCGGATCGACGATCCCGCCTACGTGCCCGCCCTGCGAGAGCTCTGCGAACGCTTCGCGGTCGGAGCCGTGGTCCCGCTCACCGACCTGGACATCGAGGTGCTGGCGCACGCCCGCGCGGCCGGCGAGCTGCCGGCATTGGTCCCGGATCCCGAGATCGCCAGGGCCACGTTCGACAAGTACGAGGCACACCTGCTGCTCTCGCGACTGGGGCTGCCGTCGCCGCCGACGGTGCTGCCGGGCGAGGTGGTCGACAGATACCCCGTGATGGTCAAGCCGCGCCAAGGCTCGGGCGCCCGCTCGATTCATCGCGCCGACGACGCCGCGGCCGCCCGCTTCTTCGCCTCCTACGTCCCCGAGGCGGTGATGATCCAGCGGATGATGGACGGGCCTGAATTCTCGATCGACGCCCTCTCGGACCTGGATGGCCGCTGCCTGAACGCGATCCCCAGGACGATGATCGAGTCGCGCGGCGGCGAGTCGATCAAGGGCACGGTGATCGATGACCACGAGCTGATCGAGCTCGGCCGGCGGGTGGTCGAGACGCTGGGGATCCGAGGGCCGTGCACCGTCCAGGTGTTCCGCGACCGCGAGCTCGGGATCGGAATCACCGACGTGAACCCCCGCTTCGGGGGAGCCTTTCCAGCGCCCATGTACGCGGCGCTTCCGGGCCGGACCTACCCCGAGCTGATCGTGCGGATGGCGGCCGGCGAGCGGATCGAGCCGCACGTCGGCGAGTTCCGCGCCGGGACCAGCTTCGCGCGCTACTTCTGGCAGCTCGAGCTCGACGAGCGGATGCAGCCCACTGGGCGGGACATCGTGGAGCCGCCGGGCCCTCCGCCGCCCCGGTAGCTGGTCCAGGCGTCGTCAGGCGCTCGCGGCGCGGCGGCCGCGCACGCCCGCTGCCGCCCGGGTGCTCCAGCAGTCGCTGATGAAGTCGGCGATCTCGGGCGTCAGGCGAGCGGGCTTGCGCCGCAGCTCGATGATCGAGTTGGCGTTGATCAGGCGCGCGTTCGGCAGCTCGTGCGCGAGCATGTCGGCATCCGAGAACGGGTGCACGGGGTCGCGCCGATGGCCGATCACGAGCGCCGGCGCCTCGAACGAGCGACGCTCGGTTCGATCCGGCGCGGTACGGCCGAAGATGATTCCCTGGAGCACCGCGCCGCTGGGCCCGGGGTCCTGCGCCAGCGCGTCGAGCCCCAGCGAGAGCAGGAACGGCAGGCGTTCGCTCGGCACCCGGCGGGCGCCGAGGGCGAGCAGCTTCATCACCGGTTCGCCGAAGGTGAGCGCAAACAGCAGTGGCGTGAAGGCCGCCGCGCAGGCCGGGATCGCGTTGTCGAGCACCGGCATCTCCAGCAGCATCCCGCGCAGTCGCCGGGGCGCCAGCGATGCCACCTC
>JAFAZB010000280.1 GCA_019240015.1 Solirubrobacterales bacterium | reverse complement strand
GGGGGCCGACAGACATCGAATCTGCGATTGAAATGTCAAGTGAACGCGCGACGCGGACGATGCCGCGCCTTGATGGCTGGATCAGGGCAAGGAGAGAGCCAGCGCCCGATGCGGCTCATGCGGGCCTGGAAGCCGGTTGCCGTCACGGTACTCGTGCTCGGGATGGGGATCTCGCTCACAGGTGCCCTGCTGTTGCGTTCCGCCGCGGGCAAAGGACAGCCGCGGGCGTTTCAGTCCACCGCGTCTGACATCACGACCGCGCTCGCCACGCTGCTGCGGCGGGACACCGACTTCGTGACGACCACGCGTGGCGTCTGGACGATGCAACCCAACCTCAGTCCGAGTGAGTACCAGACCTGGTACGACACGCTCGGCGGGAGTCAGCAACAGGCCGACAGCCTCGGCACGGTAATCGTCAGATCCGTCCCCGCGTCGGGACTTTCGGCATTCCTCGTGCGGCGCAACGCCGATCCCGCCTTCCGCGCGCTGATACCTAGCCCAGCCCGGGTGGCGCAAGGACACCAGGCTCGGTATTGCCTGCTCGCGGCCAGCGGCGGGGTCGCCCAGGTGGTCAGCGCTTCGATGCAACTCGGGCAAGGGGATTGGTGCGGCAGGCAATCCACGATCGGAGCGTTTGAGGCGCCGCTCCTGCAGCAGGCCACCGATACCGGTCAAACGCTGGTGGTCTCGTTGCGAGCGCTCGGGCTGCCGCTGATGATGCTCGAGGCCCCGTTCTACGGTCGCGTCGCCGGCTTGGCGAGCGGTGCGCAGCGCCGGGCGGCCGTGCAGGGCTGGACGATCAGCGCGTTTGACGTCTCGAAGGTGATTCGACTCGCGCTCGGCGCGAACCGTGCGTATTCGCTCGCGTTGTATCACCGCAACCCTGGAGGGCCGGTGCAGCAGATCGCGATCGCCGGCGCGCGTCCCTCCGGGGGCGACCTCACCCAGACGCAGACCGTGGCGATCGATAGTCCGTGGACGATCGCGATCCGCGGACGGGCACCCCTCACTGGTCTCTCCCCGAACGCCCAGGTACTGCTCGCGTTTGGGGGCGGCGAGATCGTCAGCGTGCTCGGGTTCCTGCTCGTGATCGCGATGGGGCGTTCCCGTGAGCAAGCTCTGCGGCTCGTCGACCAGAAGACGGGCCAGCTCCGCCACCAGGCGCTGCATGACGCTCTCACCGGCCTGCCGAATCGGGTGCTGGCGCTCGACCGCGCGGAGCAGATGCTCGCGCGGGCGAGACGGAACCAGGAACCGATCGCGGCGCTTTACATAGACATCGACGGGTTCAAGCACGTCAACGACACGTTCGGGCACGGCACCGGCGACGAGTTCCTGCGGCTCGTTGCCGAGCGTATCTCGGCCGTCGTCCGCGAGAGCGATACCGCGGCCCGACTTTCGGGCGATGAGTTCGTAGTCCTGCTCGACCGATCAGCAACGCTCGACGTGGGACCGCAGCTGGCCGCCGACAGGCTCCTCGAGGTGCTGAGGGAGCCGTACGACCTGAACGGCAAGACCGGACGGCAGCTCTCGCTCACAGCCAGCATCGGGGTGGCGCACGGCATGAACGAGACCGCCGAGGAGCTGCTGGCCAACGCCGACATCGCGCTACGCGAGGCAAAGTTGCAGGGCAAGAATCAGACGGTCGTGTTCGAGTCCGAGATGTACACGGCGACGCAGGATCGCCTCGTGCTCGAGATGGATCTCGGCGAGGCGCTCGCCAACGATCAGCTGTTCCTGGTCTACCAGCCGACTTTCGACTTGGAGTCAGAGCGGGCGATCGGCGCCGAGGCGCTACTGCGGTGGCGGCATCCGACGCGGGGGGTTATCCGGCCCGACCTGTTCATCCCGATCGCCGAAGAGAGCGGACTGATCGTGCCCATCGGCCGCTGGGTGCTGGAACAAGCCTGCGCGCAGGCCGCGACCTGGGCCGAGCAAGGTCGCTCGCTGATGATGTCGGTGAACGTCTCTGGGCGTCAGCTCGACCACGACACGTTGATCGACGATGTGCGGGGAGCGCTCGAGCGAAGCAGGCTGGACCCGGGCATGCTGACCCTTGAAATCACCGAAACGACGCTGATGCGGGATGCCGATGCAACCACCGAGCGCCTGGCGGCACTCAAGCGCCTGGGGGTGCGGATCGCGATCGACGACTTCGGCACCGGCTACAGCTCGCTGGCCTACCTGCGTCAGTTCCCGGTCGATTCGCTCAAGATCGATCGCTCCTTCATCAGCGGCATGGGACGCTCGGAGCAATCGGCGGCCCTGATTCACACCCTCGTACGACTCGGGAAGACCCTCAACCTCGAAACGCTTGCCGAGGGGATCGAGGACCGTGACCAGCTCAAGGCGCTTCAGCTCCAGCACTGCGACCACGGTCAGGGCTTCTTGTTCGCCAAGCCGCTCGAGGTAGAGACGATCGAGAAGTTCCTCGACACGCAAGGCGACCAGACGCTCGCGCCCAGCTAGCCGGGCCGGCGGGGGCGGGCGACGCGCCCGGAACCGGGTCGAGCGTGATCGTCGAAGCTCGGAACGAGCGCGCTCGTCCCGGTTCGGGACGAGCGCGCTCGTCGTAATGTCCCACTCGCTGCTCGGCGACGAGGGGCGGGTCCGCTGGCGTCGACCTCGCGGGGCTCACGGGACTATCCCCCGTCCGCGCGGCCGAGGTGTGCGCGATTTTGACGGTCCGCTCGCCCGCGCCCGAGGTCCGCGCCGACGGTCCGCGCCCCGGGGGCCGGGCGGGAGCTGCGGGCGAGCGCATGGCGCAAGGCCCCCCGCCCGGCGGGCGGCGAGCATCGCCACGCTCCCCCTACTCTCGCAACCCGTGCTCCAGCGCGCCCTTGACGCCAGCGTCGAGCGCGTTGAGACGGAACAGCGCGAGCGCTTCGGGCGAGGCGAACCGCCCCGCAAGGCCGGGCGCGGGCCCGTGGTGAGATAGCACGCAGTGCGACAGCGCGAGTCGGCGCGGCTGGTCCAGCCCCGCCGAGCGCTCGGAGAGGATCTGATCGCCGAGCGCCAGGTGGCCGAGCAGGCGGCCCTCCTCGGACAGGCCGAGCTCCGCGCCGTAGGTGAACGCGCGGGTGTGACCGAGGTCGTGGGTGATCGCCGCGGTCAGCATCAGGTCTGAGTTCAGGCGGGGATGGAGCTGGCAGAGCTCGTGCGCGAGCGTCGCGACCGAGACCGTGTGCTCCAGCAGTCCCCCGAGGTAGGCGTGATGCCCGGCCCGAGTGCAAGGCGCTCGCCGCCAAGCCTCGCGCAGCGAGTCGTCCGCCAGCAGCGCATCGAGCAGCGTCCGGTAGCGCCGGTCGTAGACCTCGCCGGCGAGGTGCTCGAGGAAGCCGTCGAGCTCGTCGAGATCCCGATAGGCGACCGGCAGGAAGCGCCCCGGATCCGCCTCCAACGACGCGGAGGCTCGCTCGATCTGGTCGAGCTCGAGCACGAGCTGATCGCGAAACCGCTCCACCTTGCCCGCAACCCGGATCACGTCCCCGCGCTCGAACCGGCCAGCCAGCGCGTCGGCGTTCTGGAATGCGCGTGCGGGGACGCTCCCGGTCCGATCGCGCAGCTCGAGCGCGAGATACGGACTGCCCGTCCTGGTCAGCAGACGATCCTTGCGCGTGCACGCGAACGTACCGCGCACGTCCTGGCCCGGACGAAGCGCGCTGACCGCGATCATGGTCACGTCGGCTGAGCTCACATAGCCATGATGTACGGTGGTTCGGATGCAGCCACTGCGATGGGAGCACCGCCCGGACGGACTACGTGCCCCGGCGCTGGTGTGCGCGTTCAAGGGCTGGAACGACGCGGCCGACGCGGCGTCCAGCGCGATCACGTTCGTCGGCGCCGCCCTCGGCGCGAGCCGGTTCGCGACGATCGATCCGGAGGAGTTCTACGACTTCCAGGCGACCCGCCCACGGGTAAAGCTGGTCGACGGTCATGCGCGAGAGGTCGTGTGGCCCGAGGTCGAGCTGTTCGAGGCCCGGATTCCCCGGGCGCCGCGCGACCTGGTGCTGCTCGCCGGCAGCGAACCGTCGTTTCGCTGGCGCACGTTCAGCAAGTTGATCGTCGAGCTCGCCGAGGTGCTGGGGGCGCAGCTGGTGGTGACGCTGGGGGCGCTGCTGGCGGATGTGCCTCACACCCGTCCGGTGTCGGTCACTGGGCTGACCTCCGACCCGGCGCTGATCGCGAGATTGGGCCTGGCGCCCTCCTCCTACGAGGGTCCCACCGGGATCGTCGGCGTGCTGCACGCTGCCTGCCAGCAGGCGGGCCTTCCTTCCGCGAGCCTGTGGGCGGCGGTTCCCCACTACATCGCGGCCACGCCCAACCCCAAGGCCGCGCTGGCGCTGGTACGAAAGCTCGAAGGTCTGGTCGGGGTCGCCGTGGACGCCTCCGACCTAGAGGGGGCGGCAGCCGACTACGACCGTCAGGTCAACCTCGCCGTGCAGAGCGATCCCGACGTGCAGGCGTTCGTCGAGCGTCTCGAGGCAGCGGCGGGAGACGAGCCGAGCGATGAGCCGGGGCAGCTTCCCTCGGGCGAGACGATCGCCCGCGACCTGCAGCGCTTTCTGCGCCAGCGCGGCGGAGACGGTCCCGAAGCGTCGGGCGCTTCCTAGCTTTCCACCGATCCGCCTTCGTCAGCCCCGTCGCGGCCGATGGCCCGGCTCTTGCGAGGGCATCGACTGGTGGGCCGGGACCGTCGGGGCGGGGTTCGCCGAGCACTGCTGCTGAGCGATCGCCGCGGAGCCTGTCGGGTTGGGAATCCGCGGAAAGCGAGCGGGCTGATCCCGAAAGTCGAACGCGGAGGTGAGATCGCCGCAGGTGCGCCGGCGCCAGGCGCTGATGTTCGGTTCGCGCACGCCGAAGCGCCGCTCGATGAAGCGGATGATCGAAGTGTGGTCGAACACGCTTCCGCACACGAACCCGCCGGTGCTCCAGGGTGAGATGACGATCATCGGCACCCTGAAGCCGAGCCCGATCGGCAGCCCGGCGACGTACTCGTCGGGCGTGCCAAGTGAGGCCGTCGGCGGCGGCACGTGATCGAAAAAGCCATCGTTCTCGTCGTAAGTGAGGAAGAAGACGGTCTTGCTCCACACCTGGGGGTGCTCCGCGAGCGCCTTCAGATAGCCGTAGGTCAGCTCGGCTCCCGCCGCGGGGGTGTAGGACGGATGCTCGGACTGGGCGGCCGGCGCGATGATCCACGAGACCTGCGGCAACTTGCCGGCCGCGACGTCGTCGGCGAAGGCGGTGACCGGCCGATCCGCCAGCCCGTTCACGTACAACGGCGAGGTCTTGGGCGCCTGCTGGTACTGCTGGAACCAGGCGAGCGCGTTGTCGTCGTAGTTGTCGACCTGCTGGTAGACCCGCCAGCTGATTCCGGCCGCCTGGAGGCGCTCGGGGTAGGTGGTCCAGGTGTAGGGCGGAGTCTCGCTGTTGTCGGTGACGGGCCCGCCGTGGCCTCCGTTGGGATCGATCATCCCCGTCCACAGATAGAGGCGATTCGGGTTCGTGGGTCCCATCACCGAGCAGTGGTAGCCGTCGCAGATCGTGAACGCGTCGGCCAGCGCATAGTGGAATGGGATATCGGCGCGGGTGAGGTAGCCCATCGTCAGCGGACCATTGGTCCCGTCTGCGGCCCGGTGCGCCGGCAGCCAGGCATCCATCTTCCCTTCGTCCCAGGCGCCGTGCTGGGTCTCCCATGCGTGCGAGAGGTCGGCGACGCACGCCGCGCTGGTCGTTTTCGTGTCGAGGTGGAACGGGAGCTCGTAGCCATCGGGGTTGAGCGGGTCGGGCTGGTAGAAGACCGAGCGCCCGGTCGCGAGCTTGATCGCCGCCGGATCGCCGAACCCGCGCACCCCGGAGAGGGTCCCGAAGTAGGTGTCGAACGAGCGGTTCTCCTGCATGAACACGACGATGTGCTCGACGGCGCCGAGGCCGCCGCGATCCGGTTGCGCCTGCGCCAGCGCCTCGAGCACGCTTCCGGCGCCCAAGGCGGCCATCCCTGCTCCGGCGCCGCTCGCAAGCAGCTGCCGCCGCGTCAGCCCGTCGGCCATCTCGCCTCCTGTGTGTCGATTTGGGGCGCGCACGATATGAGGGCGAACGCGGTCGCTCGTTGCGCAGTTGTCACCGTGGGGTGAAAATGCCGCGCCCTAGCCCTAGCCCCAGCCGCGCGCCCAGCCCTCAGCGCTCCGCTGCGGGACACACCAGCCGGTAGTCGCACACCGAGCAGGCCGCGAATGACGGTGTCGGCTCGAACCCCTGGGAGAGGATCCCCTCCGCCACCTCCATCGCCACGTCCCGGACCCAGTCGGCGCGGTCCTCGCCCTCGTCCGAGGGCACCGCCACCTTCTGATCGTCGAGCAGGTAGTAGTAGGCCTGGCTGGAGGCCTCGAGCCGCCAGGCCTCCCGGGCCCCGACCGCGTACACCGACAGCTGCACGTCGTCGGTCAGCTGCGCGGGGCTCTTGGGACGCCCGGTCTTGTAGTCGATCAGCTCGTACTCGCCGC
>JAFAZB010000276.1 GCA_019240015.1 Solirubrobacterales bacterium | reverse complement strand
GTGGTTGAGCGGGATCTCCACGTCGTTGAAGGAGATCGTCGCGGTGTTCGAGGCGCGCTGGCCCATCTTGTCCTCGTGCTTGTCGACGACCACGCCCGCGTCGCGGGGGACGATGAAGCAGGAGATTCCCCGGTGCCCGGCCTCCTTGTCGGTCTTCGCGTAGACCGTGTACCAGTTCGCGTACTCGCCGTTGGTGATAAAGCACTTGGAGCCGTTGAGCACCCACTTGTCGCCCTTGCGCACGGCGTTGGTCTTCATCCCCGAGACGTCGGAGCCCGCGTCGGGCTCGGTCAGACAGAACGACGCCAGCAGCGGCCCCTCGGCGAGGCGACCGAGATACTCCTTCTTGAGCTCCTCGGAGGCGGCGAGCGCCACCGGCGCCGAGGCCAGCCCGTTGCAGGACAGCGAAGTGGCGATCCCGGAGCAGCCCCACCCCATCTCCTCCTCGATCAGCACGCCGTCGAGGTAGCCCAGGCCGGGGCCCCCGTACTCGGAGGGCAGGTGGCTGTTCATCAGTCCGAGCTCCCACGCCTTCTCGATGATCCCCTGCGGCCAGGTGCCGTCCCGGTCGTACTCCCACGCGACCGGACGGATCTCCTTGTCCGCGAACTCATGCGCCATCTCGCGCATGCTCTTCTGTTCATCCGTGAGCGTGAAATCAACCATCTGCGGCTCTCCTTCCGGTCCCCTGCGACGTCCGTGGACCATAGATTGACTAGTCAGTCAATGCTTGTGTTGCAAAGCATAACCGATCGGCGACACTTCGTTTCATGCAAGGCGCATTCGGCACGGTGGTCGTGGTCGTCTCGGTGCTGGGGATCATCGGGGCGCTGGTCGCGCTGGTCCTCAGCGGCAAGACCTGGGAGGAGTACGGCAAGCACCGCCTGCTGCTCGACACCGAGCAGAGCCGTGCGCCGAGCGCGGGCTCCCCGGCGGCGCTGCTCGAGCGGGACGCCGAGATCCGGCAGCTGCTTCAGGCGCGCAACGAGCGCCGGAGGCGTCGGGGCGAGCCACCGCTCGACATCGAGCAAGAGCTCGCGCGGCTGACCGCACCGGCGATCGACCCGGAGCTCCGGACGGAGATTCGCCAGCTGGTGATCGCCCGCAACCACCGCCGGGTGCGGGCGGGCAAACCGCCGCTCGACGTGGAAGCCGAGATCGAACGCGAGATCGGCGGGCTGAGCGGGATCTGAGCCACGCCGAGGCCCTTCCCCCGCCGCCCGCGAGCCGCTACGCTGCGCCGCGATGGCCGATCCCCGCCGCTTTGAGCTCGACGAGCTGCTGAACCGACCCGGGACCTACTTCAACCCGCAGACCGAGGTCCTGGTGGTGGTGGACGACTCGCCCGAGCTCGACGCCGAGATCTTCAACATGGAGGAGTTCGAAGGAGCCGACTGGGTGCTGATCGCCGACGAGGTCCCGGTCGACGAGAACCGGCGCGATGAGCTGCTCGAGGCGTTTCAGGTCCGCTACCACCCCGGGGTCGCCACCGACGACGGCGACGAGTCCCCCGACGAGCTCGAAGAGGACCACCAAGAGGTGGGCCGGGAGTAGCCGGCGGCCCGGGCGCTGGCGGCGCGGGCCTCCTACTTGCTGTTCAGCAGCGACGCGCAGCGCTGCATCTTGGCGACGTCGCCCCCGGCCGCCTGGATGCACTGCGAGTAGGCCTGCACGCCGGCGGGGGTCGAGGAGCCGGTGCCGGTGGTCGCGGTGCCAGTGGCGCTCGAGCTGCTCGCGCCGGAGCCCGTGGCGCTCGAGCCCAGACCCACCGCGCCCAGCGTGCTCTGCAGCTGGGAGGCGAACGCCCGCACCTTGGCGGCGAACTCGGAGTAGGGGTGCACCACCGTCGGCGCGACGATCGTCTGCGGTTGGTTCAGGTCGGCGTACTGGAGGTTGAGCCCGATCCCCGCCGAGCTGAGCCCCCCCAGCAGGCTGGAGATCTGCCCGCTGACCGGGACCGTCAGGCTGATCGCGACCTTGCGCACCGTCTTGTCGCTGGCGCCGGTCCAGACGTCGAAAGTGGGGTTCTTGACCTCGGCGGCGATCTGCTGGCGGGTGGACTGGGAGATGCTGACCGGCAGCTTGCTTGCGCCGGATACGCCCAGCGAGGCGGCGCGCTGCAGGAACGTGTTGAGGTCGCCCAGCAGCGCCTGCACGTCGACGTCGGCGCGGATGTGCTTCGTCTGCGCGCCGCCCACGCTCTCGGTCCCGACCACCGAGGGATTCACGAGCCAGTGCAGCGGGTCGATCCCGAGCTTGGACAACGTGCCCGCGCCGGCGCCGGCGCCGGGCGAGGCACCCAGCTCGGAGAAGCTCGACTCGAGCCGCTGGAAGCTCGCCGAGGGGAGCTGATAGCTGATCCCTGAGACCGTCACGTAGCCGGCGGTCCCGGTCGAGAGGATCGCCAGCGAGCCCGTGTGGCCGAGCGCGCTGACGCTGAG
>JAFAZB010000261.1 GCA_019240015.1 Solirubrobacterales bacterium | reverse complement strand
GTACCTGACCAAGGACGCGCGGATGCGGCCCGAGGCGGTGCGGGCAATGTATCCGCGCTTGCGCGAGTGGCAGGAGCTGCGCGAGCGCGCCGATCCCGGCGGTCTGTGGCGCTCGGACCTGGCGCTGCGAACGGGGCTGGTGGAGCGGTGAGCGCCCCTGCGCCGACGGTCGCCTCCCCGGGCGCAGGGACCGAGCAGCGCGTGCTGCTGCTCGGCGGCAGCTCGGAGATCGGGCTGGCGATCGTCGCCCGGATGGCGGCGGACCGCGCGGTGCGGCCCTACCTGCTGGGGCGCGACCGCGAGCGCCTGACGCGCGCGCTCCAGGCGCTCGAGCGGGCTGGGTGCGCGCCGGGCGATGTGGAGCTGCTCGACGCCGAGCGGCTCGAGTCGCACGGTCCGGTGATCGGCGACGCGTTCGAGCGCAGCGGCGGCTTCGACGTGGTCGTGCTGGCGATCGGGCTGCTGGGAGCACAGGCTGGGCTGGACGCCGATCCAGACCAGGCGCTCGCCGTGATGAACGTCAACTTCCTCGGCTGCGGCTCGCTGCTGTTGGAGTGCCTGCGCAAGCTGCGCGGGCAGGGAGGGGGGAAGCTGGTCGTGCTCTCGAGCGTCGCCGCCGAGCGGCCGCGGGCGGGCAACGCGATCTACGGTGCAGCGAAGGCGGGGCTCGATGCACTCGCCCAAGGCTTGGCGGACGCCAGCGCCGGCCAGGGCGTGCAGGTGCTCGTGGTGCGCCCCGGGTTCGTCGCGACGCAGATGACGGCCGGCCTGGAGCCGACGCCGCTGGCGAGCACCGCCGACGCGGTCGCCGAGGCGACCGTCCGTGCGCTCGCGGGAAGCGCACATACGATCTGGGTGCCGGGCTCGCTGCGCTATGTGTTCGCGCTGCTCCGGCACTTGCCGCGCGCGCTTTACCGGAGGCTTCCCTTGTGAGGCTCAACGAGCTGTTGGTGGATGTGGCGCTCGCCGTGGTGATCGCGCTGCTGGTGGTGATCCTGACCCCGGGACTCGCGGTGGCCGCGATCGTCGCGATCTTCCTGCTGGTGGTGTGCGCGGTGAGCTTTGGACTGGAGTGGTGGCGCGCGCGCTGGCGCCGGGGGCGTGCGTCCGGGTCTCGGGGGCGGCCCGGTCCGCCGGGCACCTGGCCGCGCCGGCCCTAGCCGAACAGCTTCGGCGCGAGCGCGAGCATCCGCAGGCTTCCCTTGGGCCGGATCTTGCGCGTCAGCAGCGAGCGCCAGGCCTCGGTCCGCCCGGCGGACACGTCGAGCCAGTCCTGGAGCCGGCAGTGGAAGACCAGATCGCAATCCGGGACGCTGCCCGGGGCGACCGAGGTCGAGCCGTTGTCGATCCGCAAGTGCCAGGGCTCGGCGTCGGTGAACTCCCACTGGATCGTGGCGCCGGGTGCGCGCGAGGGGTCGATCTGACGGCGCAGCCCGTCGAACAGCATCGCGGTCGCCTCCGGGTCCTCCCGCACGGGCCCGTTCGGTTGGCCGAGATAGCCCGCGCGGATCAGCGTTAGTCCGCGATGTGCGCGCTCGTCGGGCGGCAGGTCGAACGGCAGCCCCACCCGCATCTCGGTCGGCTCGAGGCCGGCGGCACGGAGCCTGCCCTCGAGCGCCTCGGCGCCGTGCGCGTACAGCTCCTGGAGGGTGAACCCGAAGCAGGTCACGTACCGCTCGTCTCCGTCCGGGGGGATGAAGACCGCGGTCGTGTAGGCGAGGATCTCGCGCAGCAGCTCCTCGATCGCCGGCGCGCAGTCGGGGTCCTCCCGCACCAGGTCGGCGATCATCTTCACGCCGAAGGCGATGTGGCGCTGCTCATCGCGGGAGACGTTGCGGATCCCTTCGCGGAAGCCCGGTAGCAGCTCGCGCTCGGTCAGCGAGCCGTCGATGAAGTGCTGCCCGGGCTGGGCCAGCGTCGCCTCGATCACCAGGTGGTAGAGCGTGATCGCCTGGGCGAGCTTCGGGCGCGAGCGGTCGCGACGCAGCTCGCCAGCCATCCGGTCGAGGCGCTCGAAGACCCTCTTGAACCCCCAGGTCAGCTGTGGCGCGGTCGCCGCGAGCGCCGCCGCGGTGTCGTCTCCCTGCCGCACCACCTCGCGCATGAAGCGCGCGAACAGCACCGCGTGGCGGGCTTCGTCGACTTGTTGGGTGGCGAGGAAGTACTTCTGCTCCTCGCGCGGGGCGGCGTCGATGTAAGGGGACAGGTTGTCGGCGACCGCGTCCTCGCCGTGGAAGAACATCGAGTAGGTCCACATCGAGGCCTGGCGCTCGAGATCGGTGAACGACTCCTCCCAGTGCCGGCGATCACGCGAGAAGTCGATCTCGCTGGCGCGCCAGTTGCCCTGTTCCCAGCGGGCGTAGAGATCCCCGTAGGAGATCAGGTCAGCTGCGACCGAGGCGCACATGCTTCACCTGTGTAGTTTTGCACACGCCCGGCTCAGCCCAGCTTCGGCGAGCGCCACGGCGCCCGCAGCCGAGCCTCGATCTCCCCCGCGAGCTCGTCGATCGCGACCCGGTCCTGGGCGAGGCTGTCGCGGTCGCGCAGCGTGACCGTACGGTCCTCGAGCGACTGGTGGTCGATCGTGACAGCCCATGGGGTGCCGATCTCGTCCTGGCGGCGATAGCGTCGGCCGATCGCGCCGCCGTCGTCGTACTCGGCTTGCACGCGGTGGCGCAGCTCCCGGTAGACCTCGCCCGCGAGCTCGGGCTGGCCGTCCTTGCGCACCAGCGGCAGGACCGCCACTTTGACCGGCGAGAGCAACGGGTGCAGCCGCAGCACGGTCCGCCGCTCGCCGCCGATCTCGTCCTCGTCATAGGCGTCGACCAGGAACGCCAGCGTCGCGCGGTCGGCTCCCGCCGCCGGCTCGATCACGTACGGGAGGTAGCGCGCGCTGGGGTCGGCCGTGTCCACGTACTCGAGCTTCTGACCGGAATGCTCGGCGTGCTGGCGCAGGTCGAAGTCGCCGCGATTGGCGATTCCCTCGAGCTCCTGCCAGCCGATCGGGAACAGGTACTCGATGTCGCTGGTGGCGCTCGAGTAATGCGACAGCTCGTCCTGGTCGTGCGCGCGGAGGTGCAGGTGATCGGGGCGGATCCCCAGCTCCAGGTACCAGTTCATGCGCTGCTCGAGCCAGTGCTCGAACCACCGCTCGGCGTCAGCCGGCGGCACGAAGAACTCCATCTCCATCTGCTCGAACTCTCGCGTGCGGAAGATGAAGTTCCCGGTGGTGATCTCGTTGCGGAAGCTCTTGCCGATCTGGGCGATCCCGAACGGCGGCTTCTTGCGGGAGAACTGCAGGTAGTTCTTGAAGTTGAGGAAGATTCCCTGGGCGGTCTCGGGTCTCAGGTAGACGGTCGCGCCCTCCTCCTTCACCGGGCCGACCGTGGTCTCGAACATCAGGTTGAAGTCCCGCGCCGCGGTCAGCGAGCACGCCTCGTGCTCACCGGGATGGACCGACGGCTTGCGCCCGCACTGCTCCTCGCCGAGCTTGTCGGCGCGGAAGCGCAGCTTGCAGGTGCGGCAGTCGATCAGCGGATCGGTGAACCCCGCCAGGTGCCCACTCGCCCTCCAGGTCGTGGGGTGCTGGATGATCGCCGAATCGAGCGCCACGATGTCGTCGCGTTCCTGGAGCATCGCGCGCCACCACTGAGCCTTGACGTTGTTCTTCAGCAGCACGCCGTAGTGCCCGTAGTCGTAGCTCGACCCGAGCCCGCCATAGATCTCGCTGCTCGGGAACACGAACCCTCGCCGCTTGCACAGCGAGACGATCTTGTCCATCGTGACGACGTCGGTGGCCATCGGGCCGCGGATGCTATCCCGGGTTCGCGCCGCCCCTCGCCCGGCGCCCCCTTGGCACTCTACGTTTGAGAGTGCCAAGGCGCCTAGCTACACTTGGTAAAGCGATGCCCATCTACGAATACCGCTGTGAGCAGGGACATACCTTCGAGGTGATGCAGCGGATGTCCGACGACCCGGTGGCCGCCTGCGAGACCTGCTCGGCGCCCGTCGAGCGCGTGTTCCACCCGGTCGCCGTGCACTTCAAGGGGTCGGGCTTCTACAACACCGACTACGGCACCCGCAAGCGCTCGCGGGAGCTCAAGGAGTCCGCCGAGGGCGGGGCGGCGAAGGATGGGGCCGGCAAGAAGAGCTCCTCGGACGGCGACGGCGGCGGCTCCAAATCCGACGCCGCGAGCACCTCGAAGTCGGAGACCAAGGCCCCCGCGGCCGACTAGCCTCTCAGCACCACGGTCTCGGACCCGGGTGCGCCCCCGGCTCCCCCGCCGCCCGACGCGAGCCCGGACAGCACGAGTTTCAGCGAGCCCAGCCGGCTGAACTGGCGCCGGGCGAGGGCGCCGAAGGTGACCGTGGCGACCCCGGCGCCGGCCGACCGGAGCGTGGCGGAGCCGCG
>JAFAZB010000193.1 GCA_019240015.1 Solirubrobacterales bacterium | reverse complement strand
GAGGTGGCCAGCGCGACCGACCGCGAGCAGGACGCCGTGACCGCCACCTATTTCTCGCTCGGCTCGCGGCTCGAGCTCAACTGGTTGCGCGAGCGGATCATCGAGCTGCCGCGCGCCAATCGCTGGCAGGCGCTCGCGAGAGCGGCGTTGCGCGATGACCTCTACAGCCTGCACCGCTCGCTGACCCAAGAGGTGCTCGAGGCCGCCGACGACGGCGCCGGCAGCGAGCAGGCGATCGAGTCTTGGACGCGGAGCAACGGCGCGGCGGTGCAGCGAGCGCTCGGGGTGCTGGCCGACATCAAGGCGTCGAACAGCTACGACACCGCGACGCTGCCGGTCGCGCTGCGAGAGGTGCGCAACCTGATCAGAGCCGCCACGCGCTAGCCGCGCGGGCGCCGCCGTCAGCTCACCGCGACAATCCGGCTGTACTCGACGACGCCGAACGGGTCGAGCCAGCCGATCCGCACGGAGCCGGGCGAGGGCAGCGCCACGTGCGTATAGAGGAAGCCCTCCGAGTTGGTCGTGGATAGCTGGCCCAGCGCCTGCCAGGCTTGCGAGCCGGCGGGACGGAACTGGAGCTGCCCGTACTGGACCGCGGCGTGGTCTGCGGAGCGCAGATCGGCCCACAGGGCGACGCTGGGCCCGTGCCGGGGATCGGGCAACCAGAGCGGAAGCTTGAACGCCCAGTAGGCGGGCTTGAGCTTGCCATTCAGGAACAGCAGGCCGCTGTCGAACGTGCTCCAGTACGAGCGGCTGCCGCGACGCGCCATCCTGTTGGGGCTGTCGTCGACAAACAGGAACTGGCCGAATGCCTGCACCCTGGGGTCGCGCCAGGCCATGTACTCGCCCTGGTTCAGGAACGCCGCCTGCTGGGCCAGCGTGAACCTGATGAACGGATTCGGCGGGTTGGTCTGGTAGCCCCACTCGGTCAGATACAGGGGGATCCCGGGACGCTGGCCGTAGGCTCGGAAGGCGGCGTCCAGCGCGCGCTCGATGCGGCCCAGATCGGAGAGGTCAGCGGCGTTCGGGTTGCGCAGATGCACCGCCGGCGGGTGGTCGAAGTCGTAGGGGTGATGCGCGTAGCCGGGCGCGTCGAACAGCGCGGGATGCGCCGCGACGAACGCTCGCCTGCCGCCGCGCGTGGGACAGCTCAGCTCGCTGGCCCGGGCTCCGCTCAGCGGGCGGTAGGAGGTGCCGACGCAGTACAGGGCGCGCAGGAAGGTCAGCGGATCCATGCTCGCGCCGTAGCCCTTGTGGTTGGCGCCGTAGGCCGCCGTCTCGCCGATCAGGATCGTGTCGCCCCCGTGGCCGCTGCGGCGCAGGGCCGTCCAGGCGGCGTCGAGCATTCCGCGGTAGATCGCCGGGGACGCCTCCACTTTCTGACCGCCCTGGATGGTCCGCCACTGGGGGGTCATCCAGCCGCCGATGTTCGGCTCGTTCCAGATGCCCCACTCGCTGACCCGCGGGATCGGCGTGGGCCCGGCGGGGTTCGACGTCGCTCCGCCCGGGATCCCCAGCTGGGCCGGCGTCGGCATGTTGGCCGGGGTCCGGGCCAGGTAGCCGCCGCTGTAGCGGCGGCCCACCGCCTGGACGAACTCGCCGAACTCCCGTGCGCTGGGATCGTGCGACCACCTGTAGCCCTGCTGGATCACCAGCGGCGGAGTGGCCCAGTAGGGCGCCGGCGCGGTCGGCTCGAAATAGATCTTGATCCCCAGCTCCTGGGCCATCCTGACTAGCACGTCATAGCGGTCCCACACGTGCGCGGGATAGGCGGCGGGGTTGGTCGCGTCGAACCGGGGGCGGTGGCTCGACAGCGGCTTGGGCGCGAGCAATCCCCACACCACCGACACGCGAACGCGGTCGACCCCCAGGTAGCGCAGCTCCTCGAGCGCGGTCGCGACCTTCGCGGGGCTGACGTAGATCAGCTCGACGTCGTCCTGTAGGACCATCTCCTCGCTGCTCGAGGCCAGCGCGGGGACGGGGTTCGCCGCCACCAGCGCGCACGCCACGGCGGCGATTCCCAGGAGCTTGCACCAGCGGCTCATCGGGCGGAGATCGTAGGGCCGGGCGGGGAGCTATGCGCCACTTGGCCCCCGAACCCGCGCCCACAGCGATCGGAGCGCGAACGCGCCCATGTCGATCACGCCGGCGAGGAAAAAGGCCAACGGTCCGGTCAGCAGCCGAGCGGCTAGTCGCGAGAGCATCACCGGAAGCTATCGTCTGATGCCGGATCGAAATGGCAGCAGTCAGGACCAACATCACCGAGCTGCCCGAATCGCGCGTCCGGGTCGAGGCGGAGGTGCCGGCCGAGGAGGTCGAGCGCCGGCTCCAGCAGGCCGCCAAAGCGCTCGGGCGCGAGATGCGGATCCCGGGGTTTCGCAAGGGCAAGGTGCCGCCGCCGGTGGTGATCCGCCGTCTTGGCCGCGAAGCGGTGCTCGACGAGGCGCTTCGCAGCTCGCTGGGCGGCTGGTACGTCGACGCGATCGACGGCGCCGGGATCTCTCCGGTCGGAGAGCCCGAGCTCGACGTCGGCACGCTGCCCGGCCAGGGCGAGCCGCTCGCGTTCTCGATCGAGATCGGCGTGCGCCCGCGGGCGAAGCTCGGCGACTACAAGGGGCTGGAGGTCGGCCGCCGCGAGCCGCAGGTGGCGGACGCGGAGCTGTCAGAGGAGCTCGAGCGACTGCGCGCGCGGTTCGCGACGCTCGAGACGGTCGAGCGCGCAGCCGAGCAGGGCGACCACGTGGTGGTCGACTATCTGGGCACGATCGACGAGCAGCCGTTCGAAGGCGGCGAGGGACGCGACCAGCTGATCGAGCTGGGCTCGGGCCGGCTGCTGCCTGGATTCGAGGAGGAGCTGCTCGGCGCCCGCGCGGGTGAAGAGCGCACCGTGCAGGTCACGTTTCCCGAGGACTATCCCGGCGGCGTGGGCGGTAAGCAGGCCTCGTTCGCGGTCGCGGTCAAGGAGATCAAGGCCGAGCGGCTGCCCGAGCTGGACGACGAGTTCGCCTCCGAAGCGGGCGGCTTCGAGACCCTGGCCGAGCTGCGCGAGGACCTCGCCGCGCGCCTGACCGAGGAGGACTCGCGCGCGATCGAGCGCGAGTTCGAGGAGGCGGTGCTCGACGCCGCGGTCGCCGAGGCCGAGATCGAGCTGCCCGACAAGCTGGTCCATGCCCGCGCGCACGAGCTGCTCGAGCACACGCTGTCGGCGCTCGAGCGCCAAGGGATCTCCAAGGAGGCTTACCTGCGGATCGTGGGCAAGGACGAGGAGACGCTCGCGAACGAGGCAGAGCCCGAGGCGGCGCGGGCGTTGCGGCGCGAAGCCGTGCTCGCGGCGGTCGTCGAGGCGGAGGGGATCGAGCCGAGTGAGGAGGATCTGCTGGCGGCGCTGCAGCCCTCGGCCGACCGGCAGGAGACCAGCGCGGAGCAGCTGCTGGATCGCCTGCGCTCGGGCGGGCGACTCGAGCAGTTGCGGGAGGAGCTCGCCACCCGCCAGGCGCTGGAGCTGGTGGTCGGCGCGGCACAGTCGATCCCGGTCGAGCAGGCCAAGGCGCGCGAGAAGCTCTGGACGCCCGGCAAGGAGCAGCCGGAAGGCGGTCCGGGACAGCTCTGGACGCCCGGCGGCTGAGCCCGTGAGCGTTGCGCGCAGGCCCCGGGCCGGCCGCACACCGGTTGCTACAGTCGCGGCAGGATTCCGGCGCAGGATGCGAAAGAAGCGAGGACCATGAGCCCACTCGTACCGATGGTCGTCGAGCAAACGTCCCGCGGGGAGCGTGCGTTCGACATCTACAGCCGTCTGCTCAACGAGCGGATCATCTTC
>JAFAZB010000151.1 GCA_019240015.1 Solirubrobacterales bacterium | reverse complement strand
CCGCGGCCGTCGATCGGCATGGTGAGCAGCGCCAGGTTGCGCACCGCGCCCGCGCCGGCGCGATCACCATCCCAGTCGAGCCCGCAGTACATGGCGCACAGGGTGGCGCCGATGCACCAGCCCATCAGGCTCAGCTCGTCGCCGCCGGCCGCCCGCAGCGTCTCCCGCACCCCCCAGTGCAGCTCGTCGCAGACGTACTCGGCGAGCCCCATGTCGGCGTCCTCGTCGTCGGGCACGCCCCAGTCGAGCAGGTACACGTCGAAGCCCTGGTCGAGCAGGAACTCGACGAACGAGTTGCCGGGACGCAGATCGAAGATGTCTGGCCGGTTGATCAGCGCAAACACCAACAGCACGGGGATGGGGTGCCGTCGGCGGTCGCTGCGGTACCGGTAAAGGGTGGTCTTGCGGTGGGTCCAGACGACGTCCTTGGGGCTGGTGCCGACCTGCGCGTCGTTCTGGGTGAGCAGGATGTTGGCAAACTCGATCGCCGCCGCCGGGCCCTTGGTGAGCTGCTCGACGACGCTCATTTCGATGCAGTGGACCGCCGACCGGACCGGCTAGCGGACCTCTCCCCGCCGTTGGAGCCGCTGCGGGTGCCGCGCTGCGAAGCGTTGCCCCCGGAGCGGTTGGCACGCCCGCTACGCGAGCCCGACCGCGATCCCCCGGAGTCGCTCTCTTGCCCGGACTCCAACCGGTCGTGTAGCCCTTCGACCTGCTGGAGCACCAGCTCGAGCTTGTCCTCGGCCCTGGCGAGCTGGCGGGCCAGCCGGATGATGTCCTGGCGGCCCGCCAAGCGCAGATTCCGGATCGCAAGGTCGAAGACGTCGGTGCCGATCTTCGTCAGCGCGACGACGTTCTCGGTCACGCGCGCAAGCAGCTCGCCAAAGCTCTGGCGCGAGACCAGCTGCTCCATCGCCTGCGCGGTTCGGCTCTCGCTCTCCTCGTACAGGCGCCGTACGTCCTCGGTCGGGCTACTGCGCCGATCGTCGGCCATCGCTTTCTCCTCCGTGGATTGTCCTCTTGCCGGCTTACCCTCGGGGGCGAGGCTATCTCTTCAGCGCCTCGCGGGCAGTCGATGCGTAGAAGTTCCCTACTTCACGGGTGAACGTGGCCTGTCCCTCGATCAGGCGCTGCATCCAGTCGACCGGAGTCGCCTTGGCGAGCTCCTCCTGATATCCGGCGATCGTGCTGAGCGTGCGCTCGTAGATGTCCAGATAGGTGTTGCCCGCCTTGCGGGCGTTCTCGGTGATGCGGTCGTTCAGCTCGCGGATGCGGTCGACCGCCTCCTGAGCGGCGTCCGTACCAATCGATGTGTTTGTCTTGGTAGCCAAGTCGGCCTCCCTCGCGTGTTCGCTTTGCTCCTCACTTCAAGAGTGCCCAGGGCCCAAGCGCGACAAACTGCAAATGCCGGCCACCGCGCCCCCTCTATCCTCAGCGCATGGCCAACCGCTCAGCCGCAGCACTCGGTCAGATCATCCGCAGTCAGCGCGAGCTCGCCGAGCTATCGATGCGTCAGTTCGCGCAAATGGCCGGGATCTCGAATCCATACTTGTCGCAAATCGAGCGCGGCCTGCGGGCCCCTTCCGAGCACGTGCTCGAGGGGATCGCCAGCGCGCTCAAGGTGTCCTCCGACGCGCTCTACGAACAGGCTGGCATGCCCCCTCCCAGCGAAGCCCAGGAGGAGAACGCGGTGATCGAGGCGATCAAGGATGATCCTGCCCTGACCGCTCGGCAGCGAGCCGCACTGGTAGAGGTGTACGCCGCATTCGCGGGGACCTCGCCGGCGAGCAGCCGAAAGCGCCCGCGCGCGAGCGGCACGGAATGAGCGCGTCAGCGCCTGGACCGTCGATCAGCGCCCCGGGGGACGGCGGGCTCGACGGGGCGGCCGCGCTCGTCACCGGCGCCGCCAGCGGGATCGGCCGGGCGATCGCGGAGCGGTTCGTCGGCGACGGCGCCAACGTGCTGGCGGTCGACCTGCGTCCCGACTCCGATGGTCCCGGGACTCCGTATCAGGCCGACTTGACGGTCGCCGAGCAGAATGCCGCCGCGGTCAGCGCCGCGCGCGAGCAGTTCGGGCGGCTCGACGTGGTGGTGGCGAACGCCGGCATCCAGCACGTCGCCTCGGTGGAGGAGTTCCCCGCAGAGCGCTGGGACACGATCATCGCGCTCCTGTTGAGCAGCCCGTTCCTGCTCGCTAAGCACGCCTGGCCGGCACTGCGCGAGTCGGGCGCCGGCAGGTTCATCGTGATCGCGTCGGTACATGCGCTGGTGGCCTCCCCCTACAAGGCCGCCTACGTGTCCGCCAAGCACGGGGTGCTCGGCCTCGTGAAGACGCTCGCCCTCGAAGGGGCGCAGGACGGGATCCGGGCAGTCGCGGTGTGCCCCGCGTACGTCCGCACACCGCTGGTCGAGAAGCAGATCGGCGATCAGGCCCGCGCCCACGGCCTGCCGGAGGAGCGGGTGCTGGAGGAGGTGATCCTCGCCCCGCACGCGGTCAAGGAGCTGATCGAGCCCTCCGAGGTAGCCAACGTGGTCGCGTTCCTCGCCGGCCCGGGCGGTCGTGCGTTCACCGGCGCGGCCGTGACGATGGACCAGGGCTGGAGCGCGCGCTAGCTCGCCGCGGAGTGGGCTAGCACCTCCGCCAGCATCGGCGGCCAGTGCTCGCGGAGCGCCTCGCGTCCCATGAACAGGCCGAGGTGACCGCCCGAGGTGATGCTGCGCCGGATCAGCTCCGGCGAGGTCGATGCGACGTCCGCGAGCGCGAACACCTGGTCAGGCGGGGTGATGTGGTCGCCGGCGCCGGCCAGCAGGTTCAGCGGCATCTCGAGCCGCCGCAGATCGACTGCCGCGCCGTCGATCTCGATTCCCCCCTGGACCAGCAGGTTCTCGACGAACAGGTTGCGCACGATCCACAGGTAGAAGCCCCCGGGGATGTCCTGGGTGTGCTTGAACCAGTCCTCGAACGCGCGGTAGCGCTCGACGTACGCCGGCTCGTCGAGATGCAGCAGCAGCTCGAGCTGGCGCGAGATCTCGTCGCTCGGTTGGATCATGATGAAGCCGGTCAGCATGTGCCTGCCTCTGAACACGCCGCCGCCGGCAGCGACCAGCCCCTCGTAGAAGCGCATATCCCCACCCGGCGCGAGCATCCGCACCGTCTCGTGGATCACCGGGTCCCCGGCGTGAAAGTCGATCGGGGCGCCCGCGATCGTCAGCGTGTTGACGCGCTCCGGCGCGAGCGCTGCATACATCGTGGCCAGCCAGCCGCCCTGGCAGTCGCCGATCAGGTTGACCTTCCCCCCGCAGTGCTCGACCGCCCGATCGACCACGTCGAGGTAGTCCTCAATCGTCGAGTCCGCCGTCTCATGCGTGGCGCCGATCCAGTCGAGCGACAGGGCATGCTCGAGACCAGCCTCCACGATCGTGCGCATCTGGCTCTGCTCGGGCGAGTAGTCGACGATGCAGGAGTCGTGGCCGGCCTGCGGCGGCAGCACGAGGGTCGGCACCAGGCCGGCGCGCCGGCGGGTGGAGAAGTCGCGTAGGCGCGCGATCGGGGCCTCGAACACCACCTCGTGCGGAGTCGACCAGGCGGGACGGCGACGGTCGGTGGTGAGCTGCCACCAGCGAGGCAGATCGAGTACTCGCGACAGCAGCGCCGTCGGCGACAGCGGCGATCCAGTCTCGAGGGGAAACCTGGGCCACACAGTGGCTCCCGGGAGCGTCGGTGGGAATGCGGAGACAGCAGCCGTCGACTCCGCCCCGGTGAGGTGCGTGAACGACTGGGCCATGCCAGCGACCGCGGCCGACCAGCCCCCTAGCCAGCTGTCGAGCAGCGCTGATCCGTTCTTGTCCATGGCCCGCAACGATCTACCCGAAATCGGTCATCACAACCCTGCCGCCTGGTACGCCGCTTGCATGCTAACGGATTACAGCAAACGAGCAAGCGGCACGCGCCGCCTGGGGCGGAGCGGGGACCAAGGCACGCCCCTCGCCGGCGCCGCTATTTTGAGCCCGTGTCTGCCGACCCCTCGCGTGCCACCCACCCCGTGATCGAGCTGCTTGCGCGGCGGGCCGCGGCGGCCAGCGAGCCGGGGCTCCGGACCGACGGATATCGCTTG
>JAFAZB010000093.1 GCA_019240015.1 Solirubrobacterales bacterium | reverse complement strand
GACCGCCGACCCGAGCGCGCTCGACAGCCAGTTGCTGTAGCTCAGCGCGACCGGGCGGGGCGTCGCGGTGGTGCCGGAGGTGTGGATCACGGTCGCGATCGCCTCGAGCCGCAGCGGTTCGGGGACGATCGGCTGCCCGCTCGGCGGCTCCTGCACCAGGACCCGAGCGCCGGCGGCGCGCTGCGCGCGCTCGCCGGCGCCCAGCCGCCGGTCGACCGGCACCGCGACCGCCCCGAGCAGGAAGCAACCCTGGACGGCCACCACGAGCTGGTCGGGAGAGTCGAGCGCGAGTGCCACGCGATCGCCGGCGCCAACCCCCTGCTCGCGCAGCCCGCCGGCGGCGGCGCTCGCACGGGCCAGCAGCTCGGCGTAGGTCAGCGTCGCCCGGGGCGTTCGCAGGGCGACCCGGTCGGGGTGCATGGCGGTCGCTCGCGGGAGCCAGTGATCCATGCCCAAACGGTAGTCTCAGGCGCCGCCAACCCTGCCTACCTTGAGGAGGACCCGGTGGCCGTCGCCTGGAAGGCAGCCGGCGAGTACTCGGACATTCGCTATGAGCTCGGGACCGGCGAAGACGCCGGGATCGCGAAGATCACGATCGACCGCCCCGAGGTGCGCAACGCCTTCAGGCCGGAGACCGTGGTCGAGCTCTCGAGCGCCTTCGAGCGGGCCCGCGAGGACCCCGAGGTGGGCGTGGTGATCCTCACGGGCGAGGGGCCCGAGGCCTTCTGTTCGGGCGGCGATCAGCGCGTCCGGGGCCAGCGCGGCGGTTACGTCACCGGCGCCGATCCAGCGGCGGCCGGCGCGCAGCCGGCGGTGGGCCGCTTTCACGTCACCGACCTCCACATCCAGATCCGACGCCTGCCCAAGCCGGTGGTGGCGATGGTCGCCGGCTATGCGATCGGCGGTGGGCACGTCTTGCACGTCGTGTGCGATCTCACGATCGCGGCCGAGAACGCCCGCTTCGGCCAAAGCGGACCGAGGGTGGGCTCATTCGACGGCGGCTTTGGGGCCAGCGTCCTGTCGCGGCTGGTGGGACCCAAGAAGGCCAAGGAGATCTGGTTCCTGTGCCGCCAGTACGACGCCGGCGAGGCGCTGGCGATGGGTCTCATCAACGCCGTCGTCCCGCTGGAGCGCCTCGAGGAGGAGACCGTGCGGTGGTGCCGCGAGATGCTGGCGCTGTCGCCTTTCGCGCTCAGGCTGCTGAAGGCGAGCTTCAACGCCGACGAGGACGGGCTGGCCGGAATCCAGCAGCTCGCCCACGACGCCAACCTGCTCTTCTACATGAGCGAGGAGGCGCAGGAGGGCCGCGACGCCTATCTGCAGAAGCGCCCGCCGAACTTCTCGCAGTTCCCCCGCCGAGCCTGATGGGCGCGCGGGGCGCGGCAGGACACGCGCGGATCGCGCCGGGGGCCGCCACCCGATGACCGCCGGGGCGGCCACCGGCACCAGCGGGGTCCGGATCTGGCTGATGGCCGCGCGGGTGCGCACGCTTCCAGCGTCGGTCGCGCCCGTGCTGGTGGGGACCGCGCTCGCCGGCTACCTGCACGTCTTTCACCCGCTCCGGTTCGCGGCGGCGCTGATCGGCGCGGTCTTCATCCAGGTCGGGACCAACCTCTCGAACGACTACTCGGACGCGCGCCGGGGCGCCGATGCCGAGGATCGGCTCGGCCCCGTCCGCGTCACCGCGGGTGGCCTGGTCCCACCCAAGCGGGTGCTGGTCGCGACCTACGCGACATTCGGCGTGGCCGTGCTGGCGGGGGCGTACCTGATCGCGGTCGCGGGCTGGCAGCTGCTGCTGGTCGGCGCCGCGTCGATCCTGGCCGGTGTGCTCTATACCGGCGGGCCGAGACCGTACGGGTACGAGGGTCTCGGCGAGCTGTTCGTGTTCCTGTTCTTCGGGATCGTGGCGGTGGCCGGCTCGTTCTTCGTCCAGCTAAAGCGGCTCGACTGGGAGGCGTTCGCGCTCGCGGTCCCGGTGGGGCTGCTGGCGGCGAGCATCCTGGTCGTCAACAACGTGCGGGACATCGATACCGACCGGCGCGCCGGCAAGCGCACGCTGGCGGTCCGCCTGGGTCGCGAGCGGACCCGCGCGCTGTTTGCCGGGACCGTGTACCTCGCGTACCTGCTGACCCCGCTGACGTGGCTGTTCGGCCCGCTGCACGCCTGGGTGCTGCTGCCGCTGCTGACGCTCCCGATCGCCGCGACGGTCGTGCGTGCGGTGCGCAATCGCACCGATGGGCCGTCGCTGAACGAAGCCCTCGCCCGCACCGGGATGACGCAGCTGTCGTTCTGCGTGCTGCTGGGGGCCGGGTTGCTGCTGAGCCGGTGAAGCTTCAGGTGCGGTTTATAGAGGCGCGCTTGCGCGCGCCTTTTGTTTCTGGCTCCGGCGCGGTGGACTCGCGCGGGCTGGTCCTGGCGACGCTCCAGGATCCGAGCGGCCTGGTGGGCTTCGGCGAGGCCGCGCCGCTGCCGCACTACGACGGAGTCGGGACCGATGAGGTGCGCGCTGGGCTCGAGGACTGCCGCGACACTCTGGCCGCCGCCGATCGCGATGCTCAGCACCGAGAGCTGCTGGCCGCCTGCGCGGAGGTCACGGCGCTGCCGCAGGCGCTCGCTGCGATCGATCTCGCGCTGTGGGACCTGCGCGGGCGCCGGGCGGGCGAACCGGTCTGGCGGTTGCTGCGCGGTGAAACCGCCGGTGCCGCGGCCCGGGGCCCGGCGCGCGCCGGTGCGATCGAGGTCAACGCCACGATCGCGGCCGCCGACCGTGCCACCGCCGCCGCGCAGGGCGCCGCCGCCCGCTCGGCCGGGTTTCGATGCGTGAAGGTGAAGGTGGGGCTCGGCGACGACGCCGGCCGGCTCGCGGCCGTCCGCGCCGCGACCGGCCCTCGAATCGCGATCCGGGTCGACGCCAACGGCGCGTGGTCGGTGGAGGAGGCGCTGGCCTCGCTGCGAGCTCTGGAGCCGGTCGGCATCGAACTGTGCGAAGAGCCCGCGAGCGGGCTCGAGCCGATCGCCGCGGTGGCGGCCGACAGCCCGGTGCCGGTCGCGCTCGACGAATCGGCCTCGCGGCCCGGCGCGCTGGAGCGCCGGGTGTGCGAGCTGATCTGTCTGAAGGTCGTGAGCTGCGGCGGGATCACGGGGTTGCTCGATGCGGCCCGGCGGGCCCGCGCCGCGGGCTACGAGGTCTACCTGGCCTCGACCCTCGACGGCCCGCTGGGGATCGCCGCGGCGCTGCACGCAGCCACCGCCGTCGGGCCGGATCGGGCCTGCGGCCTGGCAACGCTGGGACTGTTCGAGGGTCGCGATGACCCGTTGCCGGCGCAGGCCGGTCAGATCGCGGTGCCCGACGGCCCCGGGCTGGGCGACGGCCTGATCGGTTGGTACGGGGTGTGACCTCGGCGAACTTTGGCGATTTGGTTCGGAGGGGCCGAACCAAATCGCCAAAGTTCGGGGGCACCCCCCGGCTATCGCCCCTCGATGGCCGCCGCGACGCGATCGGGCGCCTCGAGGTGCACCGCGTGACCGGCGCCCGCGACGACGACCAGCTCGGCGTCGGGTAGCCGAGCCGCCATCCGCTCCGCGGTCTCCCGGAACTTGCGATCGCGCTCGCCGACCACCAGCGCGACCGGAACGTCGAGCTCCGCGAGGCGGTCCCACAGCGACGGCAGCGCCCCGGTCCCGAGGCCGCGCAGCGCCCGGGCGAGGCCGGCCGGCGTGTTGCGGAGCCGGTCCTGGTGCGCCGCCCGGCTGACGTCGGCCGGCTGGTCCGCCAGCACCGGCGTGCGGGCCCACCGCGCCGCGAACTGCTCGATCGTCATCCCCTCGAGCTCCTCGGCCAGCCGCTCGTCGCTGGTCCGGCGGGCGGCCCGCTCGCCCGGGTCGGCGATCCCGGGGCCGGCGCCGATCAGCACCAGGCGCTGGCACCGCGAGGGCTCCTCCTCCTCCTCCTCCTCCTCCTCCTCGGTCCTCGCCGTCGCGAGCGCGAACGCCAGGTGCAGCGCGATCCTGCCCCCCATCGAGTATCCGCACACGGTCAGCTGGGGGCCAGAGGCGACGAGGCTCGTCAGGTCGGCGAGCACCGCCCCCAGCGTTACCGGGGCCAGCTCGCCGGCGCTGCCGTGCCCGCGGATGTCGGGCGCCAGGGCTCGGTAGCGTTCCCGCAGCGCCGCGATCACCCCGTCCCAGCTCGCGCCGGTGTGCGTAAAGCCGTGCAGCAGCAGGAGCGGTGGCGGCATCGAGACCATCATGACCGCCTCCGACAGCTACCTGCTCCTGCGAGCGCTGTGCGACGAGCTGGCGCGCTGCGGGCTCAAGCACGCCTGCACCTCGCCCGGCTCCCGCTGCACGCCGATCGTGCTGTCGCTGGTGCGTGAGCCGCGGATCCGCTGCTGGTCACACCTGGACGAGCGCTGCGCCGGCTTCTTCGCGCTCGGCGCGGCCAAGGCCACAGGGCGCCCGGTGGCCGTCACCTGCACGTCCGGAACCGCGGCGGCCAACCTCGCGCCCGCTGTGATCGAAGCATTCCACGCGCGCGTGCCGCTGATCGTCCTGACCGCGGATCGACCGCCCGAGCTGCGCGACGTCGGCGCGGGACAGACGATCGACCAGCTGAAGCTGTACGGCGACGCGGTCAAGTGGTTCTACGAGGTGGGGGTCGAGCGCGCGACCCCGGAAGCGCTGCGGTTCGTCCGCATGCTGGCCTGCCGGGCGTACTTCACCGCGGCGGGGCAGCCCGCCGGCCCGGTGCACCTGAACCTCCCGTTGCGCGAGCCGTTGGTGCTCGAGCAGCCGCTACCCGAGGACCACAGCGGCCGCGCGGACGGCGAGCCCTGGGTACGGGTGGACGTCCCCGAGCCGACGCCGAGCATCGCCGGTCCACACCGCTTCGATCGCGCGGTGATCGTCGCGGGAGCGGAGCCGGAAAGCGAGACCACGGGCCCGTTGCTCGGAGCGTTCGCCGCCGCCGCCGGCATCCCCCTGCTCGCCGACCCGATGTCGGGGGCCAGACGGGGTGAGGCCGCGATCGCGCACTACGACGCCCTGCTCCGCGATCCGGGCTTCGTGGGCGAGCATCGCCCCCGGTTCGTTTTCCGGATCGGGGACCTGCCGACCTCAAAGCCGCTGCGCGCCTGGCTGGCGGGGCTGGAAGTGCCCCAGATCACGATCGGGCCCTCGCTGCGCTGGCGCGATCCCGACGCCGTCGTCGGGCTGCACACGGTGACCCCGGTGCGCGCGCTGCTGGCCGCGGCGTCCGGCGGGCAGATGGTCGCCGATCAGAGCGGCTGGCTCCAGTCCTGGCGCGCCGCCGACGCAGCGGCCACGAGCGCGATCGCCGCCACGCTCGGCGAGCGCCTGTCCGAGCCGCTGGTGGCGGCGAAGCTGGGCGAATGGCTGCCGGCTCGTGCGACGCTGTACGTCGCCTCCTCGATGCCGGTCCGTGACCTCGAGTCGTTCTTCCCGGTGCTCCAGGCGCCGCCCCGGGTGCTCTCGAATCGCGGCGCCAACGGCATCGACGGGACCGTCTCCTCGGCGTTCGGCGCGGCTGGCGCCGGCGAGGGACCGGTGGTCCTCTTGACGGGAGACGTGGCGCTCGCGCACGACATCGGCGGCCTGCTCGCGGCGCGCCGGCTGGGGCTGTCGCTGACGCTCGTGCTGCTCAACAACGACGGCGGCGGGATCTTCCACTTCCTCCCCGTCGCGGGCGAGGGCGAGGCGTTCGAGGAGCACGTCGCGACCCCGCATGGACTGGAGTTCTCGCATGCGGCGGCCTTGTTCGGCTGCGGATACGAGCTCGCTCAGACGGTCGATCAGCTGCGCGGCGCGATCGAGCGCTCGCTCGAGTCCCCGCTGAGCAGCCTGATCGAGGTGAGGACCGATCGCGAGCAGAACCTGGAGCTGCATCGCCGGATCGGCGAAGCGGTCCAAGCCGCAGTGAGCCGGTCCTGATCAGCCGGCGAGCACCGGCAGCGTCGCCTCGAGCTTGATCTCCGATTCCGCGAGCTCGGCAGCCGGGTCGGAGTCGCGCACGATCCCGCACCCGGCATAGCAACGCGCCCGCCGCCCGCGCAGCAGTGCGCAGCGGAGCGCGACGCAGAACTCGCCGTCGCCCGCGGCGTCGGTCCAGCCGACGGGGCCCGCATACCAGCCACGATCGAGACCCTCGAGCGCGGGAATCAGCGCGAGCGCGGCCTCGCGCGGTTCTCCGCCCACCGCCGGGGTGGGGTGCAGCAGCCCGGCCAGCTCGATCGCGCCCACCGAGGCGGCGAGCTGCGCGCGGATCGGTGAGGCGAGGTGCTGGATGTTCGCGACCCGTGCGAGGACCGGCTCCGAGGCGGCTGTCACCCAGACCGAATGAGGCCGGAGTACCCGAGCGATCCTCCGCGCCACGATCGCGTTCTCCTCACGGTCCTTGTCGCTGCGCAGCAGCCGCTCGCCGAGGTGGTCGTCGACCGCCGGGTCGGCGCTGCGCCGCATCGACCCGGCCAGCGCCACGGTGCTCGCCCGCTGCCCCTCCTTGCGCACCAGCAGCTCCGGGCTCGCGGCCACGAACGTGGCGTCGCCGCGCCCCACGGCGAACGCGTAGCAGGATGGGAAGGCCTCGCGCAGGACGCCCAGTACGGCGGCGGGGTCGTGGTCGATCGGCGCGTGCACCTCGACTTCGCGGGCCAGCACGATCTTCTCGAGCTCTCCGGCCCGGATCCGTTGCACGGCCCGCGCGACCGCCTCCTCGTAGTGGACCGGTGGGATCGGGCTGATAACCGCGTACCCGCCGGCAGGCGAGGGGTCGAGCAGCGGCAACGGCGCCTCGCGGAGCTCGCCGAGCCGGCGCTCGATGCGGTTGCGCAAGTCCTCCACCGTGTCGTCCGCTGTCACCTCGGCGTTGACCGTCAGCCAGGTCTCGCTCCCACGCCGCGCGAGCGACAGCTCTGGAACGACCAGCGACCCCGGGGCAAACCCGCTCCAGCCGGGGGAGCTCCCGCCAAGCTGATCGAACGCGAACCCGCCGAGCGCCACCAGCCCGGCCCCAGGAGGCCCGTCGGTCCCGTCGAGCAGCGCCTGCGCCACCAGCGCCCGCCAGCCGGCGGCGATCTGAGTGAACCGCTGCGCGCCGCGCGCTTCGAGCGCCCGGACAGAGCCGAGCGCCGCCA
>JAFAZB010000029.1 GCA_019240015.1 Solirubrobacterales bacterium | reverse complement strand
CCGCCTGCGTTGCGCTGTCGCAATCGAGAGTGAGCACGGTCCTCCGTCCGCATGGAACATAAGCGGCGCTCGGTCCTCCGCGTCGCGGTTTGCGCCATAGAATCGCGCCTCGGCGACTAGGAGGGATTGAGATGGCGGTTGTTGCGGGCGTATTGAGCGAGGCGCGTCGGCGGACGCTGGAGGCGGTTTGCGACACGGTGGCGCCGGCCGTCGAGGCCGACACCGATGACGCTGTTGTCAGCGAGTTCTTTGCGCGCAGCGCGTCGGACCTCGGGATTGCGGCTCAGATCGAGGGGCTCTTGGCCCAGTCGCTGATGGCCGAGGAGATCGAGGGATTGGGCCAGCTGTTGGATGCGATCGGCGATAACGACTTCGCCGAGCAGCCACTCGAGGTGCGGACACAGATTCTGCACGGGGCCGCGAGCTCCGGCCCCGAGGCAAAGCTCGGGGTGCGCCAGCTGCGCGCGCTGACACTGCTGTTCTTCTACGCGCTGCCCGATGCCAGCGGTCGGAATCCGAATTGGGACGCGATCGGGTATCCGGGCCCACTCTCGGCCCCTCCACCTCCTGACGAGGCGCCGAAGACGATCAACACCGAGCACGTAACGGGCGCAACTGTGACGCTTGAGGCCGATGTGTGCGTGATCGGCTCGGGCGCGGGCGGCGCCGTGATCGCGGCCGAGCTGCAGCGTTCCGGCCGCCAGACGGTCGTGCTCGAGCAGGGCCAGTACCGCAACGAGTCTGACTTCAAGCAACTCGAGCTTGCGGGGATGCTGGAGCTGTATCTCGGTGGTGGGCTGGCGGCGAGCGAGGACGGCTCGATCGCGATCTTCGCGGGATCGACGCTCGGCGGGGGCACCGTCGTCAACTACATGAACTGCATTCGCACCCCTGAGCGGATTCGACGTGAGTGGGCGTCGATGGGGGTCGATGGCCTGGACACGCCGGACTACAACCGCCATCTCGATGCGATCTGGGAGCGTCTGTCGGTCAATGACGGCGCCACCTCCCAGAACCGCACGCACAAGAAGCTGATCGCGGGCTGCGAGGGGCTAGGCTACGGCCATAGGCCGCTGACCCGCAACGCAGATCCCTCATGCGATGACCCGCGCGTCTGCGGGTACTGCTTCTCCGGCTGCCAGAAGGGCTGCAAGCAGTCAACCCTGAAGACCTTCCTTCAGGACGCGTCCGATGCGGGCGCTCGCGTCGTCGCCGGTGCGCGCGCCGAGCGGGTCCTGGTCCAGGACGGCCACGCGACCGGCGTTCAGGCGACGGTGACGCAGGCCGATGGTTCGACAACCGCGCTGACGATCAATGCACGAACCGTGGTGGTCGCGTGCGGCGCGATCGAGTCGCCGGCGCTGCTGCTGCGCTCGGGGATTGGCGGCCCGGCGGTCGGCAAGCATCTCCGGCTCCATCCGGCCGGGGTCGTCAGCGGCGTGTACGAGGAACCGATCGAGGGATGGATCGGCCAGATCCAGTCCGAGTTGTCGGATCAGTTTGCCGATTGCGAGGGCGAGCATGGATTCTTGCTCGAAGCGGTCGGCGTCGCGCCCGGCCTGCAGGCGATGTCGCTGCCCTGGATGGACGGGCAAAGCCACAAGGAACGCATGGCGCGCACGCTCAAGCACTCCGCGCCGTTCGTGTCTGTGGCCCGCGATCACGGCGAGGGCCAGGTGGTAATCGATGACTACGGACGTGCTGTCACGCGCTGGGGCTTTGACGACGAGGTCGATGCGCGCATGTTCCGCAAGGCGATGGTCGAGCAAGCCAAGCTACACCACGCCGCCGGCGCGACGGAAATCGTCACCTTCTACCAGCAGCCGGTGATCTGGCACGAGGGCGAGGACTTCAATGAGTTCCTAGCTGAGATCGACCATGCATCGCTGGCCGCCAACGACATAGCCATGTTCACCGCCCACCAGATGGGCTCGTGCCGGCTCGGCGCAGATCCGGCGACCTCGGTCGCCGACGGCCGCGGCCAGCTCCATGACACCGCTGGCGTCTGGATCGGAGACGGGTCGGCGTTCCCAACAGCACCCGGCGTTAACCCGATGATCTCAATCATGGCGCTCGCCCACCGCACGGCCGAGAACATCAAAGCCGGCTGAGGCGGGGATAACGAGCGATAAGGAACGACTTGTACTTTCCCTCAGGCCGGGGGGCCGAGCCGCGACGCTCTCGCGTGGCTGCCGTGACGACGGTCGAAGTCGACGAGATGATCGGAGCAGACGATCTACGGCACTGTCGGACGGCTCCCTTGTCGCCCAAGCAGTCGCCACTCGAAGGTCGGGCCGGGTACGAATGCGATCGCGCGCGCCGTGCGCGGTTTCCGCGCGTAGAGTGAGCTATCGGGCGATCGCCGATGACGGGCCGCGGTGGCGGCGGTAGATGTCCCTGATCCAGTCGACTCCCGGGTGTCCGCTGAGGGACTCGATCAGCTGGGACGGTGGCCGAGCGGGATAGTCGTACTGCAGCTCGGCGGGCCAGGCCAG
>JAFAZB010000531.1 GCA_019240015.1 Solirubrobacterales bacterium | reverse complement strand
GTTCCGTAGACCGACGCTCTATCCAGCTGAGCTACGGGCGCCTGGCCGCGATTCTAGCCCCGGCGGATCGGGCGGCGCGGGCGACCCACGCGGCGCGCCCCGCCCGTCCCGTCCGCGGTCAGAGTCCGGCGCCGAGCGGGCTCGCCTGGGCGGGCTCGTAGAAGCGGGCGACCGTGAAGCCGACCAGCGTCGGCACGTGGACGGCGAACACCACCAGCGAGAGGGTCAGGATCACCAGCGCCCCACCCTTGATGTGGTCTTGCAGGAAGGCGTACTCGATCATCCCGCCGATCACGACGTAGGCCAGCAGCGACCACTTCCCTACTTGGAAGAAGCGCTCCCACGCAAAGTCGCGCACCCGGGCCAGTAGCACGAGATTGACCGCGAGCACCAGCGCGGAAGCCACTAACAGCGCCACCGCGGGACCGAGCGCCACGTGTCGGGGGAGGTGGGCGGACAGATAGATCCCGCCGATCACGATCAGCGTCAGCGAGGCCATGCCGAGCTCGGTGACGGGCGGGAGCCGGCGCTCGCTCATCCCGAGGCGAGCTTGGTCATGATCACGAGAGTCGCGACCTGCATGGCGCCGAGCACGCCGGCGCAGTAGATGAAGCGCTTCATCAACCGCTCGATCACCTCGGGCCTCGGCCGCGGCTTCTTGAGCTCGATCAGCACCGCGATGTTGGCCGGTTCGAGTAGCCCGAGTGCCAGCACCGCCATCACGCCGACGACGATGAAACTCGCCAAGACCCAGCCATGGTTCGGATAGCTCGTCAGGACCGTCCCCAGCTTGATCCCGAGCTGCCAGCCCGCCGCCAGCGTGAGCGTCACCACGATGGGCATCAGCACGACCATCTTCGGCATCAGCTTGGTCGTGAACTCGACCCGCGCCGGAGGCGACATGCTGCCCATGATCGGCCCCAGCACGAGTCCGAGGAACAGGTCGATGATGGTCCACGCCGCTCCGCTCGCCACGTGGAGGAACTCGAGTGGCCACAGCTTGTTGACGGCGATCGCGACGATCAGCAACACCGCCGCGCCCCCGGCGAGCACCAAGCCGACGCGCGGCACGATCTCGAAATCGGGCCGCTCGATCGTCCCCGCTGGAGGGGTCTCCTCCCGCAGCGTGGGCGAGGGTAAGGTCACTTCCGCCATTGGCCGCCGAGATTCTAATCGCAGACACTGATGCGGGGAAGCGAGCTCGGAGGGCTAGGCCTGGCGTCGGGCGAACGCAGCGGAGGGGGCGGGATTCGAACCCGCGGGCCGGTGACCCGGCCTCCAGTTTTCAAGACTGGTGCATTCGACCACTCTGCCACCCCTCCGTGGCGTGCTCGCGGCGATGCTAGTCGCGCCCCGCGAATAGTGCCGCCCGTATGGACGCTGACTCCGGCCCACCGGGCTCGCTGACGCGCTAAAGCCCTCGTTTACACTGCCCGGAGCCCACGGAGAGGTGGCCGAGTGGCTGAAGGCACTCGCCTGCTAAGCGAGTATGGGGTTCACGCTCCATCGCGGGTTCGAATCCCGCCCTCTCCGCTTCTCGCAATCTCAGGCCGCGGGTACCTGTCCGGGATCCCAAACTAGGCCTCCCAGATCTGATTTGGGTGCTCATGCATCTATGCGATGCACGAGAACCCATTTCGGCGCGCGGTTGCCTGATTTGGGGTTTCGCGCAGATGCGAGACCTGCGAGATCCGGTCCGTGGCGCGCCCCGCGGTGTCGGCCCGCGCCCCGCGACGTCGGCCAGCGACCTACCGACCCTTCGGCGCAGTGCCGAAAACGTGATCCCAGAACGGGGCGCTGACGCCGTAGCCGCGCTCGTGGTTCTGGAAGTGGTGGCGCATGTGGAGCTCGCGCAGCCGGCGCCCGAGCGCGCTCCTGGGCCGGTGGTGGTGCACGTGGTAGTGGAGCATGTCGTAGGCGAGGTAGCCCGCCAGGAAGCCGGCCCCGAACAGCAGGTAGGCGGGAGCGCCGAGCACGGCGTAGAAGCCGAGCACGAACAGCGCCGCGAGCGGGATGCTGACCGAGGGCGGCATCACCAGGCGCATCGGGTCGTTGGGGTGATCGTGGTGCACGCCGTGGATGATCCAGTGGATCCGGGCGCCGATGCCCTGCTCCGGCTCGAAGTGGAACACGATCCGATGCAGCCAGTACTCGGTCAGGGTCCAGAACAGATAACCGCCGAGCAGCCAGGCCGGGGCGGCCCAGCCGACGCCGTGCTCGAACCCCTCGACGATCAGGAACACGATCGTGGGGCCGAACAGGATCGGCGGCACGCTGGGATGCACGCGCGAGAGCTTGTCCAGCAGATCCGACTCGAACATCCGCGGGGAGGCGCGCAGCACTTCGCTGCGCCGCGCCGCCCGAGCCTCGTCTGCCCGCTGAGTCGCCATGACCCTAAGGATAGCTCCCGCAAACCGGCCCGTCAGGGCCCCAGCGAGCACCGGCACGAGGGCCGATCAGACCTCCTCGGGAGGCTCGTCCTCGGCCGGCATCGCGAGCACCACGTGCCGGAGCGAGAGCGCCACGTAAGAGCGGTGCTCGGCCTGCCCGGCTCCGTCGAGGCTGGCCAGCTCAACGTCGGTGAGCGCGAGGAAGGTGCGGTCGGAGGCGTTTAGGTAATCGGTCAGGCGACTCCGGTACCCGTCGCGCGGCAGTCGCACCATGCCGGTGATCCGGTGGCGCTCGGTCTCGACGACGATCCGCTGCTCGCGATGGTCCACGACAGCGACGATACCGGGCTCGCGCTGCCATCCTCCTGAACGTGGCCCGCCTCGAGCCGGCGCGATGGTGGTACCTGCGGCGCGCGCAGAACCGCAAGCCCGCCACCTACCGCTGCCCGCTGTGTGGGAACTACCTGCCGGCGCTGAGCGAGCACATGCTGCTGGTGCCCGAGGGTCGCTCGGAGGGGCGTCGCCACGCCCATACCGAGTGCGTGATCGCGGCGCGGCGGGCGGGCACGCTCCCCACGAGGGAGGAGTGGCGGCGCGCCCAGCCAAAGCCGCCGAGCATCTGGCAGCGCGCCCGCGCACGGATCGGGGGCCGCTAGGACCCCAGCGCGCCCGGCCCTGATGCGAACTTTGGCGATTTGGTTCGACCCCTCCGAACCGAATCGCCATAGTTCGCGCGCGGCGCCCCCGCGCCCCCGCCCCGCCCCGCGCCGCCCCCGCCCCCGCCCGCGACCGCCTCACGCGTCGTGATACAGCGCGAACTCCCAGGGATGGGGACGCATCCGGATCGCGTCGACCTCGGCCTCGCGCTTGTAGCGAACGTAGGCCTCGACCAGGCCGCTCGTGAACACATCGCCGTCGAGCAGGAACTCGTGATCGGCTTCGAGCGCGTCCAGGCTCGACTCGAGCGAAGACGGCACGGTGCCGATCTGCGACAGGGTGTCCTCCGGCAGGTCGTAGATGTCGGCGTCGAGCGGGTCGCCAGGGTCGAGCTGGCGCTTGATCCCGTCCAGCCCCGCGAGCATCAGCGCGCTGAACGCGAGGTAGGGATTGGCGGTCGGATCGGGTGAGCGGAACTCGATTCGCTTGGTCTTGGGCGCCTCGTGATACATCGGCACGCGCACGCAGGCCGAGCGGTTGCGGGCCGAGTAGACCAGGTTGACCGGGGCCTCGTAGCCGGGGACCAGTCGCCGGTAGGAGTTGGTGGTCGGCGCGCAGAAGGCCATCAGTGCCGGGGCGTGGGCGAGCAGCCCGCCGATGTAGTAGCGCGCCAGGTCGCTGAGGTGGGCATAGCCGCCGGTGCCGTACATCAACGGCTCGTCGTCCTTCCACAGCGACTGGTGCACGTGCATGCCCGAGCCGTTCTCCTCGAAGATCGGCTTCGGCATGAAGGTCGCGGTCTTGCCGGCGGCCGCCGCGGTGTTCTTGACCACGTACTTGTAGATCATCATCTGATCTGCCATCCGCAGCAGCGGCTGGAAGCGCATGTCGATCTCGCCCTGCCCGCCCGAGGAGACCTCGTGGTGGTGGAATTCGCAGCGGATCCCGAGCGACTCCATCGTCGCCACCATCTCGCCGCGCAGGTTGGCGAGTGAGTCGGCCGGCGGGACCGGGAAGTAGCCCTCCTTCTGGCGCAGCTTGTAGGCCAGGTTGGGGCTCGTGCCGGCGGGCGTGCCGGTGTTCCAGAAGCCCTCGGCGGAGTCGACCTCGTAGAACGCCCGGTGCTCGACCTGTTCGTAGGCGATGTGGTCGAACACGAAGAACTCGGCTTCGGGCCCGAAGTAGGCGACGTCGGCGATCCCGGACTGGATCAGGTGCCGCTCGGCCTTCTGCGCCACGAACCTGGGGTCGCGGGCGTAGGGCTCCCCCAG
>JAFAZB010000306.1 GCA_019240015.1 Solirubrobacterales bacterium | reverse complement strand
ACCCCAACGGACTGACCGGCGATCAGATCCCCGAGATCGCGAAGATCATCTCCGTCGCCGAGGTCTACGACACGCTCACCGCGAGCGATACCTACCGCACGCAGATGAGCTCTTTCGAGGCACTGACCGAGCTGCGCCGGGTGGCGGGTAGCCAGCTCGATGCGCGCTACGTGGAGGTGCTGGCCGGACTACTGACCGGCGAGAGCGTCGACTACCGCCACGCGGACGCGGCGGACTTCGATACCGAGCTCGACATGGAGCGCCGGATCAGGGAAGCCGGCGCACACGCGTAGGCCGTCCGCGGCGGGCACGCGCTGCCTTGATCGCGGCCGGCCGCACGAACGGCAATCGGCGCGCTGGTGCTGGCGCGTCACCGAGCGCGGACGCGCCGAGCGAGCGCCGCCACGGTGAGCACCCCGGGGCGGGGCACGCCACGGCAGGTGCGTCTTGCGCGGGGAACGCCCACTCCCAGCTGGGCAGCAGGTATCCCACGCCTGGCTCGTAGAGGCGCCGATACACGTGTAGTGGTTAGCTGGCCTTGCGCTCCGGAACGGCGTAGGCGCTCTGCTGCTGCAGCGAGCCGATGAACTGATCGATCTGCTCTTGACTGAAGCGACGCTGACCGCCTGGCGTCCGGTACGACCGTAGGTAGCCCATGTCCGACCAGCGGCGGATCGTGCCCAGCGAGACGCCGAGCGCTTGCGCCGCCTGCGAGGTCGAGAGACCGAGGGGGCTTTTGTTGATTTGCTCCATGGGCGCATTCAGGCGCGTTTGCGCAGCGTTGGCCAGCGTCCTTCAGCAATTGCACAACCTCTGCGCGCAAAAGATCCCGGGGGGTGGAGGGGTCCGGCCAGGGTGGAGGGGTCCGGCCAGGGTGAGGGGTGCCGGCCCGGGTGGAGGGGGTCCGGCCGGGGTGGACGGGTCCGGCCAGGGTGGAGGGGTCCGGCCGGGGTGGAAGGTCCCCGCCCGGGAGCCCGGACGCACGGACTGGAACCGAGAGCCCCCGGAGTGCGACGATCCACGCCGATGCGGCTCCGGCTCTATCACCACCACGATGGGGCGAGGGTGGCGTATCGAGAGACGGGCACCGGGCCGGCGATCGTGTTGCTTCATTCGCTGGGGCTCTCGCACCGGGAATGGGAGCCGATCGTCGCGCCGCTGTCGGCGCGATTCCGGGTGGTGCTGCCCGATCTGCCGCTGCACGGGGACTCCGAGGACCGCCCGCGGCATCCGTATACGCCCCAGTGGCTGACCGAGGTGCTCTCCGGCTTCTGCCACGAGGCCGCGGGGCCGCGGCCGATGATCGCCGGCCACGACCTCGGAGCGGAGCTGACGCTGCTGGCAGTGAGCGGCGGTCAGCTCGACCCGGCGCGGATCGTGGTGATGCCGACTCGCCTTCACCGCCGCGACCAGTTCGCAGCCAAGCGCGCCGCGTGGCGAGTGGCGTGCCGCGCGGCGGCGATGCCGGGGCTGGACCGCGCGCTCGCGTACGGTGCCAAGATCGTGTTTCGCCCCTCGGTCGGTGAGCGAATCTCGGTCCAGCACAACCCGGCGGCACGCGATCTGGTGCGTCACGCGTTCGCGGATGTGGGGGGTAACGGCAACCGGGCCCGGGCATGGGCGCGGTTCGCACGCCGTTGGCCCGCGGACGGCCCGCGCGAGCTGCTCGACGCCTATCCCCGCATGCAGATGCCGGTGCTGCTCCTGTGGGCGGACAGCGATCCCGCTCACCCCGTGCAGGCGGCCGAGGAGGCGCTCGACCTGCTCCCCGACGCGCAGCTGCGCACGCTGCCCGGGACCGGGTTCCTGATGGCGTACGACGACCCGGTGGGGGTGGCGCGCGAGCTGTTGGCGTTCTGCGGGTAGGCGCCCGTGCCCGCCCGCGAGGCCCCCGCCCCGCGAGCCGCCACCGCCCGTCGAGTAGCGTTCAGAGCTGCAACGACGAACGCGAAAGGACGGCCAATGGGCGTGCGGGAAGAGGAGCAGCTGTGGGGCGGTGAGACGACCAAGGCGGTCGCCAACTTCCCGATCTCAGGGGAGATGATCCCCGTGTCGGTGGTGCGCTGGCTGGGTCGGATCAAGGGCGCCGCCGCCCGCGTGAACGCCGAGCTCGGGCTGCTCGACGGCGAGCTCGCGGAGCGCATCGCAGCCGGCGCCGACCGGGTCGCCGCGGGGGAGTTCGACGATCAGTTCCCGATCGACGTGTTCCAGACCGGATCGGGCACCTCCTCGAACATGAACGCCAACGAAGTGATCGCAACGCTCGCGGGCGACGGCGTTCATGCCAATGACCACGTCAACATGGGCCAGTCCTCGAACGACGTGTTTCCGTCGGCCGTTCATCTGGCGGCCCTGGATGAGGCCACCAACGCCCTGCTGCCCGCGCTGGAGCAGCTGGAGTCCTCGCTCCAGGCCAAGGCGCAGGAGTTCCGAGACGTGGTCAAGTCGGGGCGCACGCACCTGATGGATGCGGTGCCGGTGACGCTCGGTCAGGAGTTCTCCGGCTACGCCGCGCAGGTCAGGCTGGGCGCGCGAAGGATCCGCGGAGCGCTACCGCAGGTGGCCCAGATTCCGCTCGGCGGGACCGCCACCGGCACTGGCTTGAACACGCACAAGGAGTTCGCCACCCGCGTCCGGGCCCGGCTGACCGAGGCCACGGGGCTCCAGATCAGGGCCCCGGAGGACCCGTTCGAGGCGCAGGGCAACCGCGATGCGCTGGTTGAGCTGTCGGGCGCGCTCAAGGTGGTGGCGGTCTCGCTGACCAAGATCGCCAACGACCTCGCGCTGATGGGCTCGGGACCGCGAGCCGGGATCGGTGAGCTGCTGCTGCCAGAGCTCCAGAAGGGCTCCTCGATCATGCCCGGCAAGGTCAACCCGGTGATCCCCGAAGTGGTGCTCCAGGTGAGCGCGCAGGTGATCGGCAACGACACCGCGATCACGATCGCCGGCTCGCAGGGGAATTTCGAGTTCAACGTGCGGGTGCCGCTGATCGCCCGCAACCTGCTCGAGTCGATCCGCCTGCTGTCGGCGACCGCGCGGGTGTTCGCGGAGAAGTGCGTGGACGGGATCGAGGCCAATGAGGAGGGCTGCAAGCGCTCGGCCGAGTCCACGCTTGCCGCCGCGACCGCGCTCAACCCGGTAATCGGCTACGACAAGGGAGCCGAGATCGTTCAAGAGGCAGCCA